>JBAQKP010000038.1:0-13577 GCA_049301135.1 Moraxellaceae bacterium
AGTGACTCGTGAACTACGTACAGAACAGTTCATGAAGATCATTTCTCTGGCTCCTGAAGTTCTGTAAGAGGCAATCATGGCTAAAATCAAAAAAGGCGATCAGATCATCGTGATCGCAGGTAAAGACAAAGGCAAGCAGGGCGTCGTCCTGTCTGTCACTGGCGACCGCGTAAAAGCCGAAGGCTTGAACATGGTCAAGAAGCACAAAAAAGCCAACCAAGCGACTGGTACCGAAGGCGGTATCATTTCAATGGAGGCTGCGCTTCATATTTCTAACGTGGCGGTGTTTAACGCTGCAACCCAAAAGGCTGACCGTGTTGGTTACCAGATTGACGAAAACGGCGTTAAAACCCGTATCTACAAGTCAACCGGTGAATCAATGGCGGCAGCGAAGTAAAAGGTTGATGGGCAATGGCCAGACTGAAACAACGTTATAACGACGAACTCAAAGCCAAGCTGCAAGAGCAGTTGGGTCTTGACAACGTTATGCAAATTCCGCGCATTACCAAAATCACGCTGAACATGGGCGTGGGCGGTGCATCACAAGACAAAAAGCTGCTTGATGGTGCGGTTGCTGACATGCAAGCGATCGCTGGTCAAAAGCCCGTCATCACCCATGCGCGTAACTCAATTGCAGGCTTCAAGATTCGTGAAGGCTGGCCAATTGGTTGCAAAGTCACCCTGCGTGGCGAGCAAATGTATGAATTCTTGGATCGTCTGATCTCGATCACCATTCCTCGTATTCGTGACTTCCGTGGTCTGTCGCCAAAATCATTTGATGGTCGTGGCAACTACTCGGTTGGTATCAAAGAGCAAATCGTTTTCCCAGAAATCGAATTTGACAAAATCGACCGGATTCGCGGTCTGGATATCACCGTCACCACGACTGCCCAGACTGATGACGAAGGACGTGCATTGCTGCGTGCTTTCGGCTTCCCCTTTAAGTGAGAGATCGTTATGGCTAAAAAGAGCATGATCAATCGCGAACTCAAGCGCGAAAAAATGGTCGCCAAGTATGCTGGGAAGCGCGAAGAGCTCAAAGCAATCATCAACAACTCAAACGCTACTGATGAAGAGCGTTATGAAGCGATGATCAAACTGCAAGCCCTGCCACGTGATTCCTCACCGGTGCGTCAGCGCAACCGTTGTGGTCTGACCGGTCGTCCACACGGTTATTTCCGTAAGTTCGGTTTGGCACGTAACAAACTGCGTGAAAAAGTGATGCAAGGCGATGTGCCTGGTGTCGTGAAGGCGAGCTGGTAAGGAGCTAAACAGATGAGTATGCAAGATACCGTCGCCGACATGCTAACCCGTGTCCGCAACGCACAAATGGCCAAGAAACCTAATGTTTCTATGCCACAATCGAAACTGAAGCAATCTATTGCCAACGTGTTGCATGCCGAAGGGTATATCGACGCAGTTGAAGTCGCTGAGAATGATGGCAAGCCAACGCTGACCCTGACCCTCAAATACTTCGAAGGCAAGCCAGTTATCGAAATGGTTAAGCGCGTCAGCCGTCCAGGCCTGCGTCATTACAGTGGCAAAAATGACCTACCACGCGTCAAGCAAGGTTTGGGCATTGCGATTGTTTCAACTAGTCAAGGCATCATGACCGATCGCGCTGCTCGTGCAGCTGGCGTGGGCGGTGAAGTGATTGCTATCGTATCTTAATAGGTGATTCCTCATGTCTCGTGTGGCTAAAGCCCCGGTTACTGTGCCATCAGGCGTAACAGTAACCCAGAACGGCCGGCAGGTCGAAGTGAAAGGCAGCAAAGGTACGCTGACTTTCAACCTGCATGCGCTGGTCGAGCTCAATCAGGCAGATGGCGTATTGCGCCTGACCCCTACCCAAGATAGCCAAGATGCGTGGATGCAAACCGGTACTGCGCGTGCAGTATTGAACAACCTCGCGATTGGCGTTAGCGCTGGCTTCGAACGCAAATTACAACTGGTCGGCGTGGGTTATAAAGCCCAAGCCAAAGGTACTGTGCTGAATCTTGCACTGGGTTTCTCGCATCCGATTGATTTCGAATTGCCAGAAGGCGTCACCGTCGAAACCCCAACCCCGACAGAAGTGATCTTAAAGTCGATTGATAAGCACCTACTTGGCCAAACTGCGGCCAACATTCGTGCCTATCGTCCGCCAGAGCCGTACAAAGGCAAAGGTGTTCGTTACTCGGACGAAGTCATCGTCCGTAAAGAAGCCAAGAAGAAATAAGGTCGAGGTTCAGCATGAACGTAAAGAAACAATCCCGCTTGCGTCGTGCCAAAAGCACACGTTTGCATATCCGTGCGCTGGGTGCGACCCGTCTGTGTGTCAACCGCACACCGCGTCACATTTATGCACAAGTGATCTCCGCATGTGGTGGCAAAGTTCTGGCGCAAGCCTCAACTCTAGACGCCGATCTGCGCTCTGGCAGCACCGGCAATATCGACGCAGCCAGCAAAGTTGGCACGCTGATCGCTGAACGCGCCAAAGCTGCCGGTGTCAGCAAAGTCGCATTTGACCGTTCGGGTTTCAAATATCATGGCCGTATCAAAGCCTTGGCTGATGCTGCTCGCGAAGGTGGTCTGGAGTTCTAATTATGGCAAAAATTGAGCAAACTGATGGCATGACCGAAAAACTGGTCGCTGTTGATCGTGTTGCAAAAGTGGTTAAAGGCGGCCGGATTTTTTCCTTCACCGCATTGACCGTCGTCGGTGATGGCAATGGCCGTGTTGGTTTTGGTCGTGGCAAAGCGCGTGAAGTGCCTGCTGCGATCCAAAAAGCATTGGAAGCTGCCCGTCGTAACATGATTTCTGTCGATCTGGCCGGTACAACCCTCCAGCATCCGATTACTGCAAATCATGGTGCAAGCCGCATCTATATGCAGCCTGCATCTGAAGGTACTGGCGTGATTGCCGGTGGTGCGATGCGCGCCGTACTTGAAGTCGCCGGTGTGCAAAACGTGTTGGCCAAATGCTACGGCTCAACCAATGCGACCAACGTCGTCTATGCAACTTTTAAAGGTTTGAAGAATATGACTTCGCCTGAGCAAGTTGCAGCCAAGCGCGGCAAGACCGTCGCTGAAATTCAGGGGTAAGTGTCCATGAAAACCATCAAGGTCACCCAAACCAAATCAAGCGCACACCGCTTGAAAAACCACAAGCTTTGCTTGCAAGGTCTAGGTTTACGCCGCATTAATCATACCGTCGAAGTGGTTGATACCCCTTCAAACCGCGGCATGATCAATAAAGTCTATTACATGGTCAGCGTCGAGGAATAAGCCATGACTCTGCGTCTTAATGAAATTGCACCTGCCAAAGGTGCTAAACGCGAACACCGTCGTGTGGGTCGCGGGATCGGTTCTGGCCTTGGCAAGACTTGTGGTCGCGGCGTTAAAGGCCAAAGCTCACGCACAGGTTCTAGCCTGCGTCCTGGTTTTGAAGGTGGTCAAATGCCACTGTATCGTCGTCTGCCAAAATTCGGCTTTACTAGCCAATTGGGCATGAAGACCGCAGAAGTGCGTTTGTCTGAACTGAACAAAATCGAGGGCGATATTCTGAGCCTCGAAACGCTGAAAGCGGCGAACATTGTCCGTAACGACAAAACCCGCGCTCGTGTGATCCTGTCTGGTGAAGTGACCCGTGCCTTTACGGTACAGGGCGTCGCACTGACCAAAGGCGCACGTGCAGCGATTGAAGCGGCTGGTGGCACAGTGGCTGAAGCTGCTGCGGCTCAGGTCGAGGAGTAAGATCTGTGGCGATGCCTCCAAGTACCCAGACAAGTTCAAAAGCCCCGTTTTCCCTTAACGGTCATCGGGAGCTGATCCAGCGCTTGCTTTTTTTGTTGGGTGCTCTGGTGGTGTTTCGCCTCGGTGCGCATATTCCAGTACCCGGTATTAACCCTGACCGTTTAGCCGAATTGTTTGCCCAGAATAAAGATACGATTCTGGCCATGTTCAATATGTTCTCCGGCGGCGCATTAGAACGCATGTCGATTCTAGCACTGGGTATCATGCCGTATATTACGGCATCGATCATTGTGCAGTTGATGACATCGGTCGTGCCGTCACTTGAAGCATTGAAGAAAGACGGTGAAGCAGGTCGGCGCAAGATCAGCCAATATACCCGTCAGGGCACGTTGGTGCTGGGTCTGGTGCAAGCGGTTGGGATGTGTGCGGGTCTGGTCAGTCAAGGCATCACCTTAAGCACGGGCATGGCATTTTATGTGCCTGCGGTGACCTCGCTGGTCGCCGGAACCATGTTCCTGATGTGGCTCGGTGAGCAGATCACCGAACGTGGTGTCGGTAACGGCATCTCGATGCTGATTTTTGCTGGTATTGTCGCGGGCATGCCTGCGTTGATCGGCCAGTCACTTGAATCGGTCAGCCAAGGTCAGTCTACATTGATTAGCCTGTTGATCCTGAGTGTGTTAGCACTGTTTGTCTGTGCTGCGATTGTGTTTATGGAACGCGCCCAACGGCGGATTCCAGTCAACTATGCACAAAAGCAACAGCAAGGCCGTAAGGTCTATGCTGCACAGCAAAGTCATTTGCCCCTCAAAATCAATATGGCTGGGGTGATTCCAGCGATTTTTGCCAGCTCACTGCTACTGTTTCCAGCAAGTTTGGGTCAATGGGTCGGTAACTCACCGAATCCGAATATGATCCAAAGTATCTTGCAGGACGTCGCACTGGTGCTGTCACCGGGGCAGCCGCTGTATTTGTTGCTGTTCGGCGCAATGATTATTTTCTTCTGTTACTTCTATACGGCGTTGGTATTTAGCCCAAAAGAGGTGTCAGAGAATCTAAAGCGTAGTGGGGCGTATGTACCTGGTATTCGTCCAGGTGACCAAACCATGCGTTATTTAGATCATGTTTTGAATCGCTTAACCTTCATCGGTGCGATTTATATTACAGTGGTGTGTTTGCTACCGATGGTATTGCAAGCCGCTTTTGGGATTCCATTCAATCTGGGTGGAACGTCACTGTTGATCGTGGTCGTGGTTGTGATGGACTTTATGGCGCAGCTACAAGCCCATTTGACTTCCCAGCAATACCAAAATCAGTCCTTGATGAAAAAAGGCAGTGACCGTGACTAATATCTGTTGATCTGGCGGCGTGTGTCGTTCAGATCAATTTTATCCATGAGAGGTGTCACATGAAAGTCCGTGCATCGGTCAAAAAAATGTGCGGCAGCTGCAAAGTTGTCCGTCGTAATGGGGTAGTCCGCGTGATTTGTAGCGCAGAACCTCGTCATAAGCAGCGTCAGGGTTAATCCTGCACTGTTGATTTCGTTAGGCGTTATGCGTTATCATCCGCCCCCTCAAGTTTTGACGGGGCGGTGATATTTTTGCACCGCCTTTTTGGAGAGAGATGAATGGCTCGTATTGCCGGTGTCAACATCCCGGATAACAAGCACGCAGTGATCTCGCTGACTTACATTTTCGGTATTGGTCGTCATACTTCTGCTAATATTTTAGCAGCTGTTGGCATTGCACCAACCACCAAAATTCGTGAGTTGTCGGATGTACAGCTAGATGCGATTCGTGCGGAAATTACCAAGGTTCCTACTGAAGGTGATTTGCGTCGCGAAATTTCCATGAACATTAAACGTCTCATGGATTTGGGCTGCTATCGCGGTCTACGTCATCGTCGTGGCTTGCCTGTCCGTGGTCAACGTACCAAGACTAACGCACGTACTCGTAAGGGTCCGCGCAAACCGATCAAGAAATAATCGCCTTTTTGGAAGCTAAAAGATGGCTAAAGATACTCGCGCCCGCAAGAAGGTCACCCGTACCGTCTCTGAGGGTGTCGCCCACATTCACGCGTCTTTTAATAACACCATTGTGACCATTACCGATCGTCAAGGTAATGCACTGGCCTGGGCTACCTCTGGTGGACAGGGCTTCCGTGGCTCGCGTAAATCTACACCGTTTGCAGCGCAGGTTGCAGCCGAAGTGGCTGGTAAAGCTGCTCTGGATTACGGTCTAAAAAATCTGGATGTAATGGTCAAAGGACCAGGTCCGGGTCGTGAGTCTGCGGTACGCGCATTAGGCGCAGTGGGTTATAAGATTAACAGTATCACTGACGTGACGCCGATTCCGCACAACGGATGTCGTCCGCCTAAGAAACGTCGCGTGTAAGGAGACAGAACCATGGCTCGTTATATCGGCCCAAAGTGCAAACTTGCACGCCGTGAAGGTACCGACCTATTTTTGAAATCAGGCGTTAAGCCGTTTGATGTCAAAACCAAAAAAGCGGCAAAACCGCCAGGTCAGCATGGCGCAAGCCGTGCCAAACAGTCCGAATATTCCCTGCAGTTGCGTGAAAAGCAAAAAGTTCGCCGTATCTACGGTGTGCTTGAGCGTCAGTTCAGCAACTACTACAAAGAATCTGCTCGCATGAAAGGCGCAACCGGTGAAAACCTGCTGCAAATGCTTGAGAGCCGTCTAGACAACGTGGTCTATCGTATGGGCTTCGGCTCTACTCGTTCAGAAGCGCGTCAGTTGGTGAGCCACCGTTCGATCACTTTGAATGGCCGTCGTGTAAACATCGCGTCGATCCAAGTCAAAGCCGGTGATGTGATTGCCGTGCACGAAAGTGCAAAGCAACAGTTGCGCATTAAAAATGCAATTGAACTGGGCACTCAACGTGGTTTGCCGAGCTGGATTGAAATTGATCATGCCAAAATGGAAGGAACATTTAAGTCTGCACCAGACCGTTCTGACCTGCCGGCTGAAATCAACGAAAGCCTGATCGTCGAACTGTATTCGAAATAATCCGTCGAGGTGGCAAAATGACGCGTACTGCAAACGAGTTCCTGACCCCCCACGCGATCAAAGTGGACGCGGCCAGTGCAACCACCGCCAAGGTGATTCTCGAGCCACTCGAGCGTGGCTTTGGTCATACGCTGGGCAACGCTTTGCGCCGTATCCTGCTGTCTTCGCTGCCTGGTGCAGCGGTAGTCGAGGCAGAGATCGAAGGCGTGGAGCACGAGTACAGTACACTCGAGGGCTTGCAGCAGGACATCGTCGAACTGCTGTTGAACCTCAAAGGTCTGTCGATCAAGCTGTTTGAGCAAAATGAAGCATTCATTACGCTCGACAAGCAAGGTCCTGGTGACGTGACTGCGGCGGATTTACGTCTGCCGCATAACGTCGAGATCGTCAATCCAGAGCATTTAATTGCGACACTGGGTGCAACGGGTCATCTGAAGATGCGCCTGAAAATCACCCAAGGTCGTGGCTACGAGCCTGCGGATGTCCGCTTCCCAGAAGGTGAAAACCGTCCGGTTGGCCGTCTGCAACTCGATGCAAGCTACAGTCCGATTCGTCGTGTCTCTTACACCGTTGAAAATGCGCGTGTTGAGCAACGGACTGATCTGGACAAACTGGTGATTGAGCTAGAAACCAACGGTACTGTAGATCCTGAAGAAGCGATCCGCAAAGCCGCGACAATCTTGCAACAGCAAATTGCCATTTTCGTTGACCTGCAAAAGGATCAAGCTCCTGAGCCTGTCGCCAGCCGTGAAGAGATTGATCCAATCTTGATGCGTCCTGTCGATGATCTTGAGCTGACCGTTCGTTCGGCGAACTGCCTCAAAGCAGAAAACATTTACTACATTGGCGATCTGGTGCAACGCACTGAAGTTGAGCTGCTGAAGACCCCGAACTTGGGTAAAAAATCGCTCACAGAGATCAAAGATGTGCTGGCCTCGAAAGGCTTGTCGCTCGGTATGCGCTTGGAAAGCTGGCCTCCAGCAAGCCTGCGCGTAGACGACCGCTTTGCCTATCGTAGCCGTTAATCTAAGGAGATCACCATGCGTCATCGTAATAGTGGTGTGAAATTAGGCCGTACCAGCAGCCATCGTAAAGCAATGTTTCAAAACATGGCGAACTCGCTGTTTGAGCACGAACTGATCAAAACCACACTGCCAAAAGCGAAAGAACTGCGTCGTGTTGCTGAGCCATTGATTACTCTGGCGAAGAACGACACCGTAGCAAATCGCCGTTTGGTATTTGCGCGTACTCGTAGCGCGTTTGTTGTTGGCAAGCTGTTCAATGAGCTTGGCCCACGTTACAAAGCCCGTAACGGCGGCTATCTGCGTGTCCTGAAAGCGGGCTTCCGCTCAGGCGACGCAGCGCCAATGGCTTATGTGGAACTGGTTGATCGTCAGATCGGTCAAACCACTGCTGCCGCAGTCGATGCTGAATAAGCGTTGATTGCACCAAAAAACCGACCCTTTGAGGTCGGTTTTTTGTTTTTTAAAGATGTATTGGCATAGGTGCTCACCGATATACTCATACTAAGCGTTTGACCGATTTAGCAGAGTGAATGAGATGATCGACATATTACCGAGTATCGAAGTTGAAACCGCTGCTCAACCGACCCATGCGGTGATTTGGCTTCATGGCTTGGGCGCAAATGGTGATGATTTTGTGCCGATTGTGCCAGAATTAGGCTTGCCTCAGAATTTGGCTGTCCGCTTTATTTTCCCGCATGCACCCGAAATCCCTGTCACGATTAACGCGGGTTATGTAATGCCGGCGTGGTATGACATTTTATCGTTGGATAAAGTGTCAAGGCAGGTTGATCTGGTGGGAATTGAGCGGTCACGCCAGCAGATTGTGGGCTTGATTGAGCGTGAGCAAGCACGGGGTATTCCGGCTGATCGGATTGTGATTGCTGGGTTTTCACAGGGTGGCGCAATGGCGTATAGCGTGGGGCTGACTTATCCAGAGCGCTTGGCCGGTGTGATGGCGTTGTCTGCCTATATTCCATCGATAGAAGGTTTGGCATCACAGCGTCACACAGCCAATCAACAGACACCGATTTTTGTGGCGCATGGTACACAAGATCCAGTGGTCGGTCTGGCGATGGGACAGCAAGCGGTCGATTGGTTACAACAGCAGGCTTATCCGGTTGAGTGGCATCAGTATTTGATGCAGCATCAGGTCTGTTTGGAGGAGATTCAGCAGATTGGACGTTGGTTGCAGCAGGTACTGCACTAGTCCGCGCTGACCTGCGTAGTTGGTTCACAGGTTATATTGGTTGTCTGATGGCAAATTTTAATACACATTTTAATGTCGCATTTATGGCGAGTGCAGCGCTTGGTGTGGTGGTGTTTAAGGCAGGGATGCTGTCACCATCGCTGTTGATCGGTTGCGTTGCTGCGGGCACGGTTGGCGGCTTGCTGCCGGATTTAGACTCGGACAATTCGCGTCCGCTGGATATTGGCTTTAATATTTTGGCTGCGTTAGCCGCCTTTATGATGGTGGTTTGGTTTGCGGATCGGTTGGTGCTGTGGGAGTTGGTGGCAGCCGGTGTGTTGGGTTTTTTGACCATTCGCTACGGGGTCTTTACTTGTTTTACATGGCTGACCGTACACCGTGGAGTGATGCATTCCGTGCCGTATGTGCTGATGTTCGGTCTGATCAGCTTGTATCTGGCGTTTTATGGGCTGGGTTTGACGGCGGTAGACAGTTGGTTTGTGGCGGCGTTTATTAGCTTTGGGGCGTTGATTCATTTGATTTTGGATGAAACGTACAGTGTGAATCTGCTCAACATGACGGTGAAGCAGTCGTTTGGGACGGCATTAAAGTTATACAAGTCGACGGATTGGTATTGGTATCTGGCACTCTATTTGGGATTGTTGGTCGGCTGGTATTGTGCACCGGATGGTACGGGGTTTTATTACGCAATCACTGATCTGGATGCGTGGCGGGTGCTTGGGCAGAATCTGATTCGCTAGGCGTCATGAGTATCTGTACCCGTCGTGGTTATCGCAACGCTGTGATATTTAAAGATGAGATCAAAGATTGGATAAGCAGACAACCGACTCTAAACCCGCCATCGACCACGCGCTGATTATCTCGGTGTTTGTGGTCGCGTCCTGTGGCTTGGCCTATGAATTGGTCAACGCGGCACTGGCGAGTTATTTGCTCGGCGATTCGGTGTTGCAGTTTTCGACAATCATCGGCGCGTATCTGTTTGCGATGGGTATTGGTTCGCACCTGTCGCAATACGTGCCGGAAGATCAGGTGCTAAAACGCTTTATTGAAATCGAACTGCTGGTTGGGTTGATTGGTGGGCTATCGGCGACTGCTTTATTTCTAAGTTTTGCGTGGATTGCTGCGCCGTTTCGACCGCTGTTGTATGCGATGGTGATTCTGATCGGTATTTTGGTCGGCATGGAAGTCCCGCTGGTGATGCGGGTGCTCAATCAACGCAAAGCTGAGTTTAACGCCTTGATTAGTCGGGTATTGACCTTCGATTATATGGGTGCATTGGCGGTGTCGTTGTTGTTTCCGCTGGTGCTGGCGCCGATGTTGGGGCTGGCGCGGACGGCGATTTTATTTGGGCTGTGTAATGTCGGGATTGCGTGCTGGACGGTGTGGCGCTTTCGACACGATCTACAGGACAGTTATCGGCAGTTGTTACGGCGGACTGTAGCGGTTTTAATCATATTATTTGCGGGTTTTGCGCTGGCGGATCGATTGGTCAGTTGGTCTGAAAATCAACTGTTCGGCGATCCGATTGTCTACGCCAAAACCACACCGTACCAACGCTTGGTACTGACCCGTTGGCACGATGATTTACGTTTATATATCAATGGTAATTTGCAGTTTTCCAGTACCGATGAATATCGCTACCATGAGGCGCTGGTGCATCCCGTCTTACACGATCTGCACCCGAGTGGTCGCGTGCTGATTCTTGGCGGTGGCGATGGCTTGGCACTGAGGGAAGTGCTACGCGATCAACGGGTAAAAGACGTCACGCTGGTCGATCTGGATCCGGCGATGACCGAGATTTTTTCGACTAATCCTGATCTGGTCAAGCTCAACCAAAATGCCTTGGCTGACCCACGCGTCACCGTGGTCAATCAAGACGCAGCGCAATGGCTTGAACAGCATCGCGGTCTGTACGATGTGATGATTGTAGATTTCCCCGATCCATCCAATTTTGGGCTGGGCAAGCTGTATTCCACGCCGATCTATCGCTTGATGAAGCAGCACTTGCAGCCGGATGGCCGGATGGTGGTGCAATCGACCTCGCCGCTGTATGCGCCGCGTGCATTTTGGTCGATTGTGGCGACCTTAGAAAAAGCCGGATTTTATACTACGCCGTATCACGCACTCGTGCCGTCGTTTGGTGAGTGGGGCTTTGTGATTGCCAGCCAACAGAATGATTTTAAAATACCCAGTGATTATCAATTGCCGATGCGTTTTCTGGATGCGATGACCACGGCGCAGATGTTTTATTTTCCAAAAGATATGCAGCGGGTGACGGTAGAGCCGAATGACCTCAACAGCCAAAAATTAGTCCAGTACTTTATCCAAGATTGGTCTGGAGCGGCACGGTAGTGAACCGACGGCAGTTTTTGCAGCGGACGGCGGCGGGTGGTGGCTTTGTTGCGGTCAGTCAGTTGCTCGGTGGCTGCGCATGGCCGTCATGGACGCAGATTCCGCCGTGGTTGCCGGTTAAGCTGGTTGATACTGGACAAAAAATGGGGCATCGGCTGCGTGATTTGCGCGAGATACCGCCGGTTCAGGCGACGCGAGTGGTCGATACGCTGATTTTGGGCAGTGGTGTAGCGGGTCTGACGGCCGCATGGCGGCTGCACCAGCAAGGTCATGCTGATGTGTTGATGCTCACCGGTACGGAGTGGATGGGCAATGCAAGTAGCGGCCAGTGGTCGCCTGCCGATGCAACTCAGAACCAGTTGCGCTATCCACGCGGGGCGCATTACTTACCGTTTCCGACTGCGGAAAGTAGCCATGTGGTTGAAATGCTGCGGGCAACAGGGATTTTGCACGGCGCTGAACTGGGTCAGGCAGCATCGTATGATGAGCGCGTAGTGGTGCATGCCGCGACTGAGCGAATCTATGCCGATGGGGCTTGGCATGATGGACTATTACCGCCATTGGCGGAAGGTTCGCTGGCCGCGCAGCAAGTGGCGCGATTTTTTCAGTTTACCGATGGCTTAAAAGGCCGCCGTGGTAGCGATGGTCTTCTGTTGTTTGCGATTCCGGTGCTGTTATCGTCGCAGGATCCGGCGTGGCAAGCCTTGGATCAGTTGACGTTTACGGCATGGCTGACCCAGCAAGGCTATGACGCGCCAGAATTGCTGTGGTATTTGGACTATTGCTGTCGGGATGATTACGGCGCTGGGATTGGCCGTGTGTCGGCGTGGGCGGGCTTGCATTATTTTGCCAGTCGGGTGCATGAAAAAGACGGCAGTGAGCAAACGCCGATTTTAACGTGGCCTGATGGCTTGCATGGTTTGACTGCGCAACTGTACCAACAATGCAAAACCCCGACGCTGCCACTGACTGCGATTCAAGTGCGCGAACTGTCGAATGGCGCACAGGTATTGGCAATGGATCAAGCGGGCAAAGTCACGCAGTTGCGGGCGCGTAAAGTGATCTGTGCGATGCCGCTGCATGCGTTGCAGTATGTGTGGTCGGATATGTTTGATGCTTATCAAGGCAGTGAAAGGCTATTGCCGCAATATCCGTGGCTGGTGGCGAATGTCTGGCTGGATGGGATTTTGCCGGAGCGCGATGGCGAGCCGATGGCATGGGAAAATGTGATCTATGGCAGTGAGTCGCTAGGCTTTGTCAATTCGACCCATCAGCGTTTTGGGCAAACAAGGCCGCTGCATAACGTGCTGACCTGCTATCACGCCTTGGCAGATCGTTCGCCGGAAGCGGGAAGGTTGTGGCTCAAGACTGCATCTGTGCCGCAGATGTTGGAGCTGGTACTGCAAGACCTGATCACGGCTTATGGCAAACGTCTGTGGTCGCGGGTGGCGGGAGTCGAGTTATGTGTACGTGGGCATGCGATGAGTGCGCCGAGTGTCGGCTTTCGCAGCCATCAGCTATTGCAAGACCTACAAAACAAGCAAGGGTCGGTGCTGGTGGCGCATGCAGATCTATCGGGGTATTCGGTGTTTGAGGAAGCCAGCTATTGGGGCTGGCAAGCGGCAGAGCGGGTGCTGGCATAAGTTGACAACGACCTTTGTCAGTATGGTCATATTCAAATCCAAATAAAACGGTATATTCAAAGCATCATGTGAAATATCAGGTCAAATACGATGCAACAACCTCAGTTTGAAGCGGTGATTATCGGTGCGGGATTCGGCGGTATGGGCATGGCAATCCAACTGCGCCAGATGGGGATTCACAACATCCGCATCCTTGAAGAACAAACGGATGTCGGCGGCACATGGCATATCAATCATTACCCCGGTTTGTCGGTCGATATTGACTCAGTTACTTATAGCTATTCGTTTGAGCCGAATCCATTCTGGTCGCGCACCTTTGCCACTGGCGATGAACTCAAACGTTACGCGCTGCATGTGGCCGAAAAATATGATCTACGGCAATTGATGCGCTTCGGCAGTTTGGTTGAACAAGCGCAATATGACGAAGACAACCACACGTGGACGGTCTGGTGTCGTGATCAAGCACCGATCACCACGCGCTTGCTGATCGTGGCGACGGGGTATCTGTCACATCCGAAGATTCCTGAAATCAAAGGTTTGTCGTCATTTAAAGGCAAGGTCATGCACACCGCCAAATGGGAGCATGA
>JBAQKP010000039.1:0-7253 GCA_049301135.1 Moraxellaceae bacterium
GCAACACATCGGTCACGGTTTTGTTGTCGCCGCCGTCTTTTTGTTGACTGAACATCGAGGTCAATGGCTTCGGTGCGCCGCCCACCGGATCGATTTGGTCAAACTCAAACGACAGACCCGCCGACAAGGTGGTATTTTTTTGGTTAAAGTCTTTGGCCAAGCTTGCACTCGCCCCTGCCGACATAAAATCATACTCTTTCGACAGATTACCGCCGACATTTAAGGTCAAATCCTGCGCAACCGGCTGCTGCCAATTGGCCGACAACGCCACGCGGGTATCTTTAAACTCAGTGTCGAGTGGCAACTCACCGGCTGGTGTGGTGTAGCTGTTGTTGCCGGATGCACTGGTAAAGGTCTGCGGTACACTGGCACTGGTCGCGCCATTCGGTGATGCACCGGTCAGCGAATCAATCACTAATTTACCAGTAAAAATCCGTTGATCGCCAAAGTCTTTTTGCACCCGAACCGATGGCTCGGTTGCTTGAACTCGATTATCGGCCTCTTGGTACAGCAGCACCGCACTATCGACCAACCAACCACGCTCAGTGATTTGTGACCAGTTAAAGCCTGATTCAGGCGGCGGGTTGGTCGCGGCATTGTCAGGTGTCGCGGCTTGGGCATGGTTGCCACCCAATAACAACACGGACGCTTGTGCCAAGGCCAATGCGATCCGTTTATGCTTCTGCGCCTGCTGTGCACGCGCTTGATGATTTAGTTGCATCCGCAGCCACCTCCGCCAAAACCACGACCGCCACTGGCCGCTTCTTTACTAAAATAAATATGCTCATCATAAGCACTGTCGAGTGGGGCTGCGTCGAGTTGCATGTTGGGGCGTGCCAAAATATCCCGCTCCCACGGCTGTGCACCGAGTGCTTGCATGGAGGTCGGCAAACTACTGCATGCACTGAGCAAGCCGACCGTCACGGTCAGTACGCCGCATCGAAGCAGCCCTTGAACACCAGATCTTTTCATTACAATTGACTCCTAAGTCATTTGGTTTTTGTGCTACCACTGAAAAAAATCTGCCGATAAAACAAAGACCCGTTATTCACTGCTCGCGGTTATTCACTGGCTCGCGATTAGTCACAGCTGTACACGTAATAAACGAACCAACTCAGCTTCGTAGCTGGCTTGTTTGGCGTGAAAAAATCCCTGATGTTTGGCGGCGGGCTTACCGTCACGCCCAAGTACAAATGAGGACGGCATGCCTTGCACGTTGAATTGCTTGGCCAAACGGCCTTCAGGATCGTAGCGGATGGCAAAATTGGCCGGATGCGCTTGTAAGAATGCGGCGGCTTTGGCGGGTTCACGGTCAACGTTGACCGCAATAATCACCAAGCCTTGGTCGGCATATTTTTGTTGCATCGCTTGCATCCATGGAAACGACTGGCGGCACGGTTCGCACCAACTCGCCCAAAAATCCACCAGCACCACTTTGCCTTGATAGGCTGCCCAATCAATGCTGCTTGCGGCTGCGGCGCTAGATGCATTGGAGGCGAATCTGGCTGGATTGACCGTTGCGCGACTGCTATTGCTATTACTGCCGCTGCTACTATCTGCTGCCCAAGCGCCCTGTGCGCCAGACAACAACAACGCAGTGCCTAAGATCACGGCTTTTAGGGTTTGCATCACTGACGCACCTATTTCAATCTGGTGTAAAACAGCTTAGACAACCAACCTTAACGCAAGCTTAAGACTCAGCGGCGGGCTGGTTTTTTGGGGCTTGAGCTGACAGGTGAGGATTCAAAGGCTGTGTTAAGACTTCTTTAAGGTATGCACGCCGCGGGTGCTTTAGGCTAGATCAGGTTGATTAATCTGGAATCTTGTCTCTCATGCGGTCTGTTACTGTGCCTTGCGCTTCTACGCCCCGTCGTTATCGTCAGCTGATCAGTGTGGCGCTGTTGCTGAGCGTCAACTCACTGGTGGCTGCTGCGCCAGCCATACCCGACTTTAGCCAAATCGAAAGCGCCGCCGATGAAGAATTTTTACCCGTTGAGCAAGCATTTCAGCTCGAAGTGACTGCAATCGATGGACAAGCTGCCAGTCATCTGACATGGCACATCGCCGACGGCTATAGCCTGTATAAAAGCCGGATTAAAGTTTTAGATAGCTTTCCGGTCACGCCAGTGGCGACACTGCACTTTCAAGGCACACCGGTCTGGAAGCAAGACCCTAACTTTGGCAAAGTCGAAGTGTTTCACCAGCAGGTGTCCACCACGCTGGCACTGACGGGCGCACCGCAAGCAGCGATTGATCGGGTCAAGGTGCATTTGGAATATCAAGGCTGTGCGGATACCGGATTATGCTATCCGCCCGTCCAAACCGAAATCCTCGTGCCAAGTGGTGATGGGCTGGTGTTTGCAACTGAACGGCCCAGCGTATCAACAGAATCAGCTCCTAGCGTCAGTCTGGCAGCACTCAACACACAAACGACAATGCAGCCGTCTAACCTACAGCAAGCGAGTCAAGCCGATGGACTGGCAGGTTTTTTGGCGGGTGCGAGTCTGCCGTTGATGTTGCTGACCCTGTTGCTACTCGGGATTGGCTTGGCGTTTACCCCGTGCGTGTTTCCGATGATGCCGATTTTATCCGGTCTGATTGCTGGTGAACGGCGCGAACAACTCAGCGGCTGGCGCGGTTTTCAGTTGTCGTTGGCCTATGTGCTAGGCATGGCGAGTACCTATGCCGCACTCGGCACGCTGATGGGCTACTTTGGCGCACGCGCAAATCTACAGCTTTGGCTACAGCAACCGGTGGTTTTGGTGGCGTTTGCACTGTTATTTATCCTGTTGGCGCTGAGTATGTTTGGGCTGTTTACCCTGCAACTGCCGAATGCACTGCGGCAGCGCCTAGACCGACTCTCTAATCAGCAGCGTGGTGGTCGCCTTGGCTCTGTCGCGCTGATGGGCATTTTATCAGCGTTGGTGGTATCGCCGTGCGTGTCTGCGCCGTTGGCGGGCGTGTTGCTGTATATCAGTAGCACCGGCAATGCGCTGACTGGTGGTCTGGCCTTGTTTGCGCTGGGACTGGGTATGGGCGTGCCACTCATCATTCTCGGAACCACCAGCGCTAAACTGTTACCGCGTGCCGGTGGCTGGATGGATCAGGTTAAAAATGTGTTTGGTATCGGGCTACTCGCGGTGGCGGTCTGGCTGTTGTCACGCATCGTGGCAGGTGATGTTGCGCTGTTGCTGTGGGCGGCCTTGTGGGGGGGTACGGCAGTCATGCTTGGGGCGCTCGAACCTGCTGCTGCGGGCTGGCCACGTCTGCAAAAAGCCGTCGGCGTCGCCCTGCTCAGCTATGCAGCACTGCTACTAATTGGCGGTATGACTGGTCAAAATAATCCGTACCGACCATTGGCCGCGTTTACCGATCACCCACAACCGACCGGCACAACGCCCAGTCCGACTGAAGTCGAGTTTAATGTAGTCGAGAGTCCGACCGCGCTGACAGCGGCGCTGATTCAGGCCAAGCAAGCTGGTCAACCGGTGCTGATTGATGTCGCGGCTGATTGGTGCGCGGCCTGTACCGTGATGCAGCGCAGTACCTTTCGCGATGCCAGTGTGATTGATGCGTTATCCGGTTATCGGCGCTTACAGCTTGACCTGTCCAAAAACACCACTGCACAACGTGAGTGGCTGCAAGCCCAGCACTTATATGGTCCACCTGCGCTGTTGTTTTTTGATGCCAATGGCCATGAAATCCAGCGTGTGCAAAGCGAAATCAACGCCACAGATCTATTGGCTAAACTGCCCAACTCATGACCTCGCGGCCGTTTGGACCCTTGTGTGTGAGCGGACAAGCCCACTGCCGCCGTCCAAAATCATGCTACACTCGTAGGCCGCTAAAGAGCGGCTTTTGGGTTGTGCAAAAATGCTTTTGAGTAGGTTTTTGAGTACGACACACGAAGGCCAGTCTTGAATATCGCTATCCATCAAGGGCTTGTATCGAAAATGCTGTTAATGATCGACAACTACGACAGTTTTACCTACAACATCGTGCAGTATTTTGGCGAGTTGGGGCAAGACGTGCGGGTCGTGCGCAATGATCACATCACCCTTGACGAGATTGCCGCGCTACAGCCGTCTTATTTGGTGATTGGACCTGGCCCGTGTTCGCCGAATGAAGCAGGTATTTCGCTGGCGGCGATTCAGCAATTTGCCGGTAAAATCCCACTGCTCGGCGTCTGTTTGGGTCATCAGAGCATCGGCCAAGCCTTCGGCGGTGAAGTGATTCGCGCCAAGCACGTCATGCATGGTCGGCTGTCGGACATGTATCACTCGGAAGGTGCGCATATGTTTGCCGGTCTGCCCAATCCATTTCGGGCGACCCGTTATCATTCGCTGGTGGTGGCACAGCACAACCTACCTGACTGCCTTGAGGTGACTGCGTGGACACAAGATGAGCAAGGCGGAATTGACGAAATTATGGGCTTAAAACATAAGACCCTCGCCGTTGAAGGCGTGCAGTTTCATCCTGAATCGATTTTGAGCGAACACGGCCATCAGCTGCTCCAGAATTTTTTAAATCGCTATGCCCAAGGCGCTTGATCAGTTGATCAAATGACCATTCAGTGATGTAAGACAGGACACGTTATGAATATTCAAACCGCACTGGATCATGTGGTGCGCCAAGTCAATCTTTCTCAAGCTGAAATGACCGACGTGATGCGGATCATCATGACTGGCGAGGCTACACCGGCACAGATCGGTGGCTTGTTGGTTGGTCTGCGCATGAAAGGCGAAACCATTGATGAAATCACCGCTGCTGCCCGTGTGATGCGCGAGCTTGCCCTGCCCGTACCAGTATCTGACTTGCCGCATCTGATTGATATTGTCGGCACAGGCGGTGACGGTCAGCATTTGTTTAATGTCTCAACCGCATCGGCGTTTGTGGCGGCGGCGGCCGGTGCGCAGGTGGCCAAACACGGCAATCGTGGCGTGTCGAGCAGTTCGGGCAGTTCTGACCTGTTGGCACAAGCGGGGATTTCGCTCGATCTGGATGTGGGGCAGACCGAGCGCTGTATCCGCGAAATTGGCGTTGGCTTTTTATTTGCACCCAATCATCATGCGGCGATGCGGCATGCGATTTTGCCGCGCCGTGAACTCGGTCTGCGCACGCTGTTCAACCTCCTCGGGCCGTTGACCAATCCGGCGGGTGTATCGCGGCTGGTGGTTGGGGTGTTTAACCAAAGCCTCTGTCGTCCGCTGGCTGAAGTCTTGCAGCAACTCGGCGCGGTGCATGCCTTGGTGGTACATGCCAAAGATGGTCTAGATGAAATCAGTCTGGCGCAAACCACCCAGATTGCCGAACTGAAAAACGGTGCGATTACCGAATGGACATTTAGCCCCGAAGACTACGGAATTGCCAGCCAAAGCCTGATCGGGCTATCGGTGGCGAATGCTGCGGAAAGTCTGAGCCTGATTCGTGACGCACTGGGACGCAAAAAATCACCACTTGGCGAAAAAGCCGCGCAGATGATCGCCTTAAACGCGGGTGCGGGGATTTATGTCAGTGGCTTGACCCAGACCCTGCAAGATGGCATCACGTGGGCGCAGGATGTGATTTATGGCGGCCAAGCCTTAGAGAAAATGTCAATTTTGGCCGAATTTACCCAAACCTTGCGGGCGAATCAAAACGATTTGGCCTGACCCAATTGCTGCATTTTGCAGTACAATATGCGGTTCGAAACTCACCTCAATCGTGAGGTGGCGCTGGGATTTTTTTACACGCATGACTGCATTAAACGCTTAGGATGTTGAAATGGCACGGATCGAAGACACGATTTTAGGCACAATCGTTGCACGTAAACGCGAAGAAGTTGCCGAGCGCCAGCAGCGAATTGGCCTACACGATCTCGAGCAGCAAGCAAAAACTGCAAGTGCGATTCGACCTTTTGCACAAGCCCTGACACGCACACGACCAGCGGTGATTGCCGAAATTAAAAAAGCATCTCCGTCTAAAGGTGTGATTCGCGCCAATTTTCAACCGGTGGAAATCGCTGCACAATACCAACGCGCTGGTGCAGCCTGTCTGTCCGTCTTGACCGATATGGATTTTTTTCAAGGCAATGACCACTACTTGCGCGCTGCCCGCTCCGCTTGCCAACTGCCGGTACTGCGCAAAGATTTTATGATCGACCCGTATCAAATTATTGAAAGTCGGGCGATTGGCGCAGATGCAGTGCTGCTGATTGCGGCCTGTTTGTCCGATGCGCAGATGAAAGAACTGCACGACGTTGCAGTGGCGCAACAGATGGACGTGCTGGTCGAAGTGCATGATCGGGCGGAACTAGAACGCGCCCTGCAACTGCCGACCCGTCTGATCGGGATCAACAATCGCAACCTGAAAAACTTTAATGTCAGCCTAAACGTCACCCTCGGTCTGCGCCAATATGTGCCAAAAGATCGTCTCCTGATCACCGAAAGTGGCATCAGCAAACCGACTGATGTGGACTTAATGTTGGCCAACGGAATTGAGCACTTCTTGGTCGGTGAAAGCATGATGCGTGCGGAACGGCCTGATTTGGCATTTACCGAGCTGTTTGGTCAACCCAAGCGTCTGTCTATATAAACATCAGCCGCATAAACATCAGGTCAAATCAGAGGACGCCACGCACTATGCCCAAAGTGACAGCCAAGCCGCTTAATGATTTACAGCGACTTAAACTTGAACTGAGTGCGGTACGACGGCAGGCCGAGCAGCAAGCAGCACTTGAAGCGGCGCAACTGGCTGAGCAGCAGCGCCTCCAAGCCGAAAATCGGCCAGACCTGTTTCAACACGCAATGCAAGGCGTGACTCCGATTGCACAAGATCCGGCTGCCGCAGTGATCCCCACGCGTCGTCGTCCGGCCAAGCCAGATGCGCAGACGCTGGCACGTCGCGCCGCAGCGCTTGGGCAAGATGGCAGTGCCAGCATGGCTGAACTGTCCGATACGCAAGCCCTGTTGAATCCGGTCGCCAGTGAAGCGTTTTTGTCGTTTCGGCAAGCCACGCTCCAGCACCGGATTTTTGAGCAACTGAAAACCGGCAAACTGCGCTGGTATGAGGCAGTCGACTTGCATGGCTGTAGTATTGAGCAAGCGCGAACGGCGGTGCTGGAACTGATCGACATCGCCAAAGCCGCCAACCAAAACGTGGTCAAAATCGTGCATGGCAAAGGCCCACAAGCGATCCTAAAAACCTGCGTGAATGGCTGGTTGCGGCAGCATCGTGAGGTATTGGCGTTTGTCAGTGCGCCGTCTGAACAAGGT
>JBAQKP010000040.1:0-2492 GCA_049301135.1 Moraxellaceae bacterium
CGATGTCCACACCGACTCCGCGCCCTCTTTTAGCGACTCCCACGCCTCATGGCTGGCATCGGCAAACTCAGCCAGCTTCAGCTTGCCCTCTTCCAACTTCAGCTCCAACACATCGACTTGCTTGTGCAACTCAATTTTTGCATCCGCAGTGGCTTCGGCCGCTTTGGCTTTGAGCTTATCAACATCGGCTTTCCAGCCATCGAGTTGTGCCTGTAATTTTTGCTGGTATAGATCTTTATCGCTCATCATGTCGCTCCAATTGAAGGGTTTAACGTGAGGTGGATCACTACCGTTTCACAGTACGCCCAATCTCAGGTTGAGTACACTGGCATTTGTCGCAGCGACGTTGTTGGACTGTATTAACCTGTATATGGAGGTGATTGGCGTATACTAAAAGCTTTCCTGTCTGGCACAACGCCGTCATCTTGATCTATGTCTGATCTGCTCTCCACTATCGCTGAACCGTGGCTGTTGTTGAAAAACCCACAGGTACGCGCCCTCGCCTTTGCGATTGGCTCAGTATCTTTGGTGCTGAACTGGCCGAATGCTTGCCATGCAGCAACCGAAACGCCGATTGAACTGCCAAACGATGAATTTTGGCAACAACAGTTGCAGCGCTACTGGCCGCGCCTCCTGCAACTCGATGACAACCCGCGCCCACTCCAACATGCCCTGAACCTACGCGCCAATACTCGACTCGGGCATTATTTTGAGGATCTGCTTGCATTCTGGCTGGGTGACGAGGGCTGGCATGAGTTTGTGTTAATTGGACATGGCATTCAGCGCATGGATGGCAAGCGCACGCTGGGCGAGCTGGATTTTTTACTGGAAAATCTCGATACCGGTCAGATTGAACACTGGGAAGTCTGTGTAAAATTTTATCTCGGTGAAGGTGTGCTTAAAGCCGCCGATTGGGTTGGCTTGCAACGACAAGACAGCCTCGGTCGCAAGCTGCATCATTTACAACAGCAACAATTTGCCGTGCGGCGGATTCAAGGATTGAATATTGATCGACGCCGTGCCGTGATCAAAGGCCGCTTGTTTTGGCCAGCAGCACAGGCTGTGCCACCGTCACAGGCGATGCAGCACCCTGTCATCGACTGGCTCAATCCAACGCATTTATATGGGCACTGGCAACATCACTTGCCTAGCCTCGCGCCAGCCGGTCAATCGTGGCGCCGCGCCGAACGACTCGAATGGCTGTCAGAATATCAGCAACACATTCCGTGTTTATCTCACTCAATACGGATGCCTGCTTATTGGTCGAACGGTTTATATCTGCGACAAGATGCACACGGCAACACACAACAGCGACTGATGTTACGTTTAGATACACGAGTGACACAGCCACCCTACCTGCTTAACAGCTTCACGCCATACGGTTACTGATTCACGCTAGGCGGTAGCACGTGGGTGGGCTACTGTAACTACACCCCTACTATACTGGAGCTTCATGATGACAATTAAAAACTCGGTACAACTGGCAACGGCAACACTGCTCACTGCGGTCGTGTTAACTGGCTGTAACACCGTCAAAGGTCTGGGCGAAGATGTGCAGCGTGGCGGTGAAAAAGTCGCTCAAACCGCTGAACAAACCCAGCAAAAAATGTAAGGCTGTTTGCATTCGACTCCCCCGATGCGCAGTCTGCCCAGTCTTTGTACTGGGCATTTTTTTGTGAATCGTAGCGCAATCTGTTTTAGAATAGCCAACCCTCGTGCCGCACCGAAGTCCAAGCATGTCAGCCACGTTAGAACTCACCTTAGATCTTATCCGCCGTCCGTCCGTCACACCACTGGATGCCGATTGCCAGAGCATTATGGCCGAGCGACTGGCGGCAATTGGCTTTCAAATCGAGCATTTACGCTTCGGCGAAGTGGATAACTTGTGGGCACGACGCGGGACAACCGCGCCGCTTTTGTGTTTTGCCGGTCATACTGATGTCGTGCCCACAGGTCGCCTTGAGCACTGGTCAAGTCATCCCTTTGCGCCTGAGATTCGCGATGGCAAGCTGTATGGCCGCGGCACAGCGGATATGAAGTCGGCACTGGCCGCGATGGTGGTGGCATGTGAACGCTTTGTGGCAGAACATCCTGATCATCACGGCTCTATTGCGTTTTTGATTACCAGCGACGAAGAAGGTCCGTCGATCAATGGCACGGTCAAAGTGATCGAAACCCTCGAAGCGCGCGACGAAAAAATCACATGGTGCTTGGTTGGCGAACCATCAAGCAGTCAGCAACTCGGTGATGTGATTAAAAATGGCCGACGTGGTTCACTAAACGGCAGTATTCGTATTTTGGGTAAACAAGGCCACTTCGCCTACCCGCATCTGGCGCGCAACCCGATTCACTTGGCCTTGCCTGCCCTAACTGAACTCAGTCAAGCCGAGTGGGATCAAGGCAATGCGTTTTTTCCAGCGACCACCTTTCAAATTTCAAATATCCAATCTGGCACGGGCGCAACCAACGTGATTCCGGCGACGTTAGAGGCC
>JBAQKP010000041.1:0-1610 GCA_049301135.1 Moraxellaceae bacterium
GTAAATACCATTAGCAGCGTTTAGAATATCTAAATTTTGTTTACCTGCATTTAATGTTTCGTTAAATATTACCTGACCAACAGCATTGATAATGATTATTTGAGATGCTTCGTTCAGATCCATATTAAATGATCCATTATTTGGATTTGGGTAAAGATTAATTAAAGATACTTCTGTAGCACTAACATTTTCAATAGCTGTGCATAATGTAACAGCTTGAGAAATGTTTGTAGAATTTACACAACCATTTGTATCTGTTCCGTTAACTGAATACACGGTAGTAATACTTGGAGTAACAGAAATACTATTAGAAACAGCCGATGTATTCCAAGTATATGAAGTAGCACCTATAACCGTTAAGATAGCTGTTTGACCAGAACATAGTAATGTATTATCAGAAGTTGCAACCAAAGTTGGTAAAGCATTTACGGTTACATCAGAAACCGCAAAGATAGAAGATACACAACCATTTAGATCTGTACCCGATACCGAATACGAAGTATTAGCGATTGGAGAAACAACCGGTGAACCACTTGAGAAAGTATAAGTAGTTGCACCACTTGGATTCATTGTAAACGAATCGCCTGCACAAATAATACCACTATTAACACTAATAGATGGCAGTGTATTAACCGTTACCGAACTAACAGCTGCAACGTTAGATATACAACCATTTACATCTGTACCAAAAACACTATAAGATGTATTTGCCGAAGGCGTAACTACTGCATTTCCATTTGAAAAAGTATAAGTACTTGCTCCACTTGGATTCATTGTATAAGAATCACCGGCACAAATTGCACCACTATTTACCGATATAATTGGCAAAGCATTAACAGTAACATTACTTACTGCAGTATTTGTACAACCTTCAGCACTTACACCTGTAACAATATAAGAAGCATTAGCTGCCGGAGTAACAACATCTGAACCACTAGAATAAGAATAGGTAACAGCTCCACTTGGGGTCATTGTAAACGAATCGCCTGCGCAAATAGCACCGCTATTTACAAATATCGTTGGCAAAGCATTAACTGTTACATTAGAAACAGCTGCAACAGCAGAAACACATCCATTAACATCGGTACCTGTAACATTATAAGAACTGTTTGCCACCGGCGTAACAACTGGTGAGCCACTAGAGAATGTGTAAGTAGTTGCACCACTTGGACTCATTGTAAACGAATCGCCAGCGCAAATTGCACCGCTATTAACAGAAATAACAGGTAAAGCGTTAACTGTTACATTAGAAACTGCTGCAGAAGATGATACGCAACCGTTTGCATTTGTACCTGTTACATTATAAGAACTATTTGTGATCGGTGAAACAACCGCCGAACCACTTGAGAAAGTATAAGTAGTTGCGCCACTAGGGATCATTGTAAATGAATTACCTAAACAAATCGCACCACTGTTTACAGTTATTACAGGTAAAGAATTTACAGTTACAGAACTAATAGCTGTATTTGTACAACCTAAAGCACTTGTTCCAACAACATTATAAGAAGTATTAGATGTTGGAGAAACGATCGGAGAACCACTTGAATAAACATATGTACTTGCTCCACTTGGGATCATAGTAAATGAATTACCTAAACAAATTGCACCGC
>JBAQKP010000042.1:0-2077 GCA_049301135.1 Moraxellaceae bacterium
CAAGCCTGACTTTGAGGATGACAGTTCGCCATTGTACTGGGGCAACATCCTTGAGCCGATTGTGGCACAGCACTACAGCCAACGTACCGGCCACAAAGTCAGACGGGTAAACGCCATCCTGCAACACCCTGATCCGCAGTTGCCTTGGATGTTGGCGAATCTGGACTATCGGGTCAGTGGCTGTTCTGAAGTGAGTCTACTGGAATGCAAAACCGCAGGCGAATACGGCGCACGACTGTGGCGCAACGGCGTACCGGAATACGTGCAACTGCAAGTGCAGCATCAACTGGCCGTGACAGGGGAGCAAGCCGCCGATGTTTGTGTGTTGATCTGTGGGCAGCAGATTCAGATTCACCGCATCGAGCGTGATGATGAATTGATTGCCCGCTTGATTGAGCTAGAACAGCAGTTCTGGCACTACGTTGAAACCGATACGCCACCACCGGCAGATGGCTCAGCGTCTGCGCAAGCCGCATTACGTGCCCTGTATCCGCAAGATGCTGGAACCGTCTTAGATCTCAGCACCGACCCCGACCTGAATCAAACCTTCGACCAGTACCTTGATCTGCGACAACAGATCGAACAGGCCGAGCAACAGGAAGAACACCTGAAGCAGCAACTTCAGCAACGCATGGGTGATGCCAGTCAAGCCGTGTTTGCCAAAGGCTCAGTGTCGTGGAAACGCAGCAAGGACAGCCTGAGTCTGGACAGTAAGCGCCTACTCAAAGACCAACCGCATTTGCTGCAACAGTATCCGTTGCACAAGGCGGGCAGTCGGCGATTCTTGGTACAGGTCAACGCCAACTGAATCTTGATCCCCCAGCAAACACCGACTCCCTCAACCTACGTAACGCAATCCAACGTCAGTCTGACTCTCAGGCTGGCGTTTTTTATTGTCCATTTTTAACCCAAGGAGCAACCCCATGATTAAAGGTCTCGCCATCACCCCACCCATCCTCGGACGCATCAGCATTGGCCGTGTGGTGGAAAAGAACGGTAAACGTCTACCGGAGAAAGACGATCAGTTCACCATCACCACGCAGATCCAGCACAAAGACGGCTGGCTCCTGCATCCACTGGATGAGTATTTACGGCAACAGCCGAACAGCAACCCGAACGGCAAGCTGCGCAATATCCCAGTCCGTATGCTGTTTGACGATCCTGAATTAAACCTACGTGCGGAATACAGCCTGTTTGACCGCACAACCGGACGACCCATCTGTGTCGGCAATGGAGAACGCTGCCAACGGCGTACCGCAGAGGGCATGCAACAATTGCCGTGTCCATCACCGAGCCTCTGTGAATTTGCTGGGCAAGGGCAGTGCAAGCCGTATGGTCGCTTAACGGTACGGATTGATATTGATCCGCAGCAGTCGGAGCAGGGCAACTCACAGAGCGTAGGCAACGTAACCCATCTTGCCACAGCTCCGCTAGAACAGGACGAGCTTGGCGTGTTTGTATTTCGCACCACCGGCTTTAACAGCATCCGTACCTTGTCCGCCCGTCTACGTTACCTGCAAGCCTATTCCGGTGGCTTGCTGTCCTGCCTGCCATTGCAACTGAAACTCAGGGGCAAAAGCACCACCCAGAGTCACCGCACCCCAATCTTCTACGTCGATCTGTGTGTCCGTGATGGCCTCAGCATGCCGCAAGCCATGCAGATTGCCCGCTGGCACTTCGAGGAGCGGCATAACTCAGGACTACAGCAAAGCCGTTTGGAGGAAGCCGCCAGAGATGGCTTTAGCAATGCGGTGTTTGAAACCAGTCTGGAGGAGATGCCCGAGGTACTCGAAGAGTTCTTTAATCCACATGAAGATTGGTACGACAGCGCTGCTGAGCCAGAACCATCATCCCCTACCAACCTTCAACCTGAATATACATCAGGGCAGCCGCCAGCCTCTGCCAACCACCCACCTTCCAATAGCAGTCTCAAGACCAAGCTGAATCGGCAACTGCAACAGTCTGGTCGTAACCAAGCTGCCCAGCCGCAAAGTCAGTCTCAAGCTCGTACACAACCCCAAACCAGTCAACCCTCCCATCCTTCACCGGAGAAACGCTCATGAGTGCCCGTTTTAAG
>JBAQKP010000043.1:0-3044 GCA_049301135.1 Moraxellaceae bacterium
GTGTAGCAAGTTTTAGCCGTTGCGGTTTAAAAGCGCTTTGGAATCCGTTGTCCGTCAGGATGCGGTTGGTCGGCCTGCCGCAGCGTCTGGTGCAGCCACGATTCGGCACGTTGCACGGCGGATTTTAGCTCGACATTTTGCGCCAATAGTCCGGCCAAATGACTGGCCAAACTACAACCCGAGCCATGAAATTCCGCCGGTAAGCGCGGCCAAATCGAACGACTCACCACGACTGCCTGTCCACTTGTATCTTTGACATACAGTGCATGGCGTACTCGATGCGGTTCTTGTTCGTGTGCGCCTTTCAGCAAAATTGCGTTTGCCCCCAGATCAAACAGCCGTTGTACCGCCTCATCTAGCCCATCGCAACCAGCCAGCATGCGCAGTTCGACCGTATTCGGAGTGACGACAGTGGCACGCGGCAGCAATCGCCGAAACGCAGTCACTAAGGTAGCCGGATCGCCTAAGCTGCCGCCACTGTTGGCGACCAGTACCGGATCAAGCACATACGGCACATGCGGATATTGGGTGAGCAGGTCAGCTAGTACGTCGAGGTTTTCGACGCTACCGAGCATGCCGGATTTAAAGGCTGCAACTGGCAGATCATTTAGTACCGCTTCAGCCTGCTGACGTAACAGCACAGGCGACACACTGTCAAAGCCATACACACGCTGACTGTCTTGGATGGTCAGCGCCGTACAGGCAATCGCAGCATGACTGCCAGATTGACCAATCGCTTCAATATCCGCCTGTAAGCCTGCGCCACCCGATGGATCAAGCCCCGAAAAACACAACACGGTTGGACGCATGTTTATCTCCAGCAAGCATTCCAGATGCGCATAGTGTAGCTCGATCTATTGGTGAAATTGACTAAAAAGCGTTGTCCGCTGTACTGGTGCTGCTGTTAATCCTAGGTCAATTAGACTGGATACATTTTTAATTTTAATATATTATATTTTTATATATTGTATTCTGGTCTTGCTGAGCCAATTGCCATGTCCAAGCCTGTATTAAAGTTACCAATTCTGACATGGGGACGCGCCTACAACCGCCAGATCTTGACCCAAGATCTGCTGGCAGCGCTGATTGTGACGGTGATGCTAATCCCGCAGAGCTTGGCCTATGCGATGTTGGCGGGGCTGCCTGCTGAGGTCGGGATTTATGCCAGTATTGCGCCACTAGTCTTGTATGCGCTGCTCGGCAGTAGTCAGGTGTTGTCAGTTGGCCCTGTCGCGGTGGTGTCGCTGATGACGGCCTCGGCGATTGGTCAGTTTGCTGAAGCTGGTTCTGCGCTGTACTGGCAGGCGGCGATGATTTTGGCATTGATGTCTGGTGCGATGCTGCTGCTGATGGGGCTGTTACGGCTGGGATTTTTGGCCAATTTTCTCAGTCATCCGGTGATTTCGGGCTTTATTTCAGCGTCTGGGTTAATCATTGCCGCCAGTCAGATCAAGCACTTACTCGGGGTAAAAGCCGATGGACAAAGTGTGTTTGAGATTTTGGGTTCACTGGGGCAGCAACTATCCGCTGTGCATCTGCCGACCTTGGCGATTGGTGGCTCGGCGTTGTTGTTTTTGCTGTGGGTGCGGCGTTATTTAAAACCGTTGTTACTCAAAATTGGCCTGTCGGTGTTTGTGGCCGACGTGATCAGTAAAGCTGCGCCAGTGTTGGCGATTGTGGCTACATCTTTGATCGTTTGGCAACTCGGTACAGACAGCGGGGTCAAAATCGTCGGGTCAGTGCCGAGTGGCTTGCCGCCGTTGATGCTGCCGCAGTGGGATGCTGTGTTATGGCAACAGTTATTGGTTCCGGCATTACTGATCAGTATTGTCGGGTTTGTTGAGTCGGTATCGGTGGGGCAAACCTTAGCAGCCAAACGTCGGCAGCGGATCGACCCGAACCAAGAGTTGCTGGCGCTCGGTGCGAGTAACCTGTCATCGGGATTGACCGGTGGCTTTCCGGTGACCGGTGGTTTTTCCCGCTCGGTGGTGAACTTTGATGCCGGTGCGCAAACGCCTGCGGCAGGCTTGTTTACCTCTGTTGGACTGGCGTTGGCGGCGTTGTTTTTAACGCCTGCGTTGTATTATTTGCCGCAAGCGACTTTGGCTGCGACCATCATGGTGGCGGTGCTCAGCTTGGTGGATGTGAAGATTTTTAAGCGGACGTGGCGCTTTGCCAAGCCAGATTTTTGGGCGTTATCGGTCACCTTTGGGTTGACCTTGCTGTATGGCGTTGAGGTTGGCTTGGTCGCTGGTGTGTCGCTGTCTTTGGCGTTATTCTTATACGCATCGAGTCGGCCACATATTGCGATTGTCGGTTTGATCGAAGGCACTGAACATTTTCGCAATGTCGAACGGCATGCGGTACAGACCAGTCAGACTGTGCTGGGCATTCGGGTTGATGAGAGTTTATATTTTGCCAATGCGCGCTACTTGGAGGATTTTATCAATCAAGCGGTGGCCGAGCATCAGCAGGTTCGTCATGTGATTTTACAGTGTTCGGCGATCAATCACATTGATGCCAGTGCCTTAGAAAGCTTAGAGGCGATCCAGCAGCGCTTAACTGCGGCGGCGATTCAGTTGCATTTGTCCGAGGTGAAAGGCCCTGTGATGGATCAACTCGCCAAAACAGATTTTTTGCAGCATCTGACCGGACAGGTGTTTTTAACGCACTATCAGGCAGTGCAGCAGTTGGGGCAGTCTGAGCCAGAGTGGTCGATTTAAACTTTGATTTAAAAACAAAAAAACCGGCGTGATCATCGACCACGCCGGTGTGTTTGGAGCTGTCAGCGCT
The DNA here is from genome assembly GCA_049301135.1 of Moraxellaceae bacterium. Lineage (GTDB taxonomy): Bacteria > Pseudomonadota > Gammaproteobacteria > Pseudomonadales > Moraxellaceae > JAYXXU01. Next base: position 2,794 of record JBAQKP010000043.1, read on the forward strand.
TAGCTGGCTTTAACCATCTCTTCGACTTTGTCATGGCAGGCGAGCAATTCAGCCGGAACATGATCACCAAGTTTGGCAAACAGTTCTTTGTGGCTGTCCAGCTCTTTCAGCCATTCGGCTTTGTCTTGGTAGGTGACTTGCTCGAACTGCTCACGGCTAAAGTCTGTGCCAGTCCAGTTCAGTTGATCGTAGCTTGGCACCAGACCGGCTGGAGTTGCAGTCGCTTCAGCACGTCCTTCGCAGCGCTCAAT
>JBAQKP010000044.1:0-78225 GCA_049301135.1 Moraxellaceae bacterium
GTCGAAAAACCGAACAGGGTCGAAGTACGCGAGTTTTTTTGGTATGTCTTTGGTCACTGCTACCACCTGCAGCCGGTGCTCAGTAACTGGGAAAAAACCAAACCCGCTGATGTGAATTTTGTGTTGACCCCTGCCGCGATGAATCCGGTTTGGGAGCAAAATGCGCGTGGTTTTTATGCGGTACAAATGATGGGCAAGCTGACCCCAGCCTTGCATGATCAGCTCTTTAAAGCGATTCACGCCGGCAACCAGCGGATCTTCGATCAAAAATCACTGGCCACGTTCTATAAAGGCCAAGGCGTAGACGAAACTCGCTTTAACAGCCTGTATAACTCGTTTGCAGTGACCGGCAAAGTGTCTCAGTCCAAAGCATTGGCGACTCGCTATAAGCTGGACGGTGTGCCGGCGTTAGTGGTCAATGGCAAATACATCGTGCGTGGGACAGATCAAAAAACCATCGACGTGGTGAATTTTTTGGTGCAAAAAGAGCGTGCCACGCTGGGTAAATGACGGTGTAAATAAACTGCCCAAAAGTAAAAAGACCTGCGATTGCAGGTCTTTTTTTGGCTTATTCGCACAGGTCGATTAAGCGCGGTTTCTGAGCTTTTGCAGGGTTTGTAGTTGGGCTGCGGTCTCGGCCAATGAGGCGAGGGCAGCACCCGTGTTCAGTTCGCTGCTCTGATTGGCCAGTAGCGTCTCAGCGTGTTTGCGGGCTTCGAGAATCTGCGCTTCGTTCAGGTCATCTGCACGAATTGCCGAATCAGCCAACAAGGTGATGACGTGAGGTTGCACCTCAAGCACACCACCAGACACGTAGATGATCTCTTCGCTACCATCTTCACGTTGCACCCGAACTGGTCCTGGCTGTAGCAGGGTGATCAGTGGCGTATGGCCAGGCAAAATGCCCAGCTCACCACCAACCCCTTTTGCAATCAGCATCTTAATCGTTCCCGAAAAGATCGATTCTTTAACGCTGACCACATTACATTGCAGGGTTGCCATAGGATGTTCTCCAGTTGCTTATCGCGTGAGCTTACAGCTTCTTGGCTTTTTCGATGGCTTCGTCGATGCCACCAACCATATAGAACGCTTGCTCTGGCAGGTTGTCGTAGTCACCAGCCAAGATGCCTTTAAAGCCACGAATCGTTTCTTTCAACGGTACAATCTTACCTGGCGAACCGGTAAATACTTCAGCAACGTTGAATGGCTGCGACAGGAAGCGTTGGATCTTACGCGCACGATACACAACCAGCTTGTCTTCTTCAGCCAGTTCGTCCATACCCAGAATCGCGATGATGTCTTTGAGTTCTTTATAACGCTGAAGAACGGTCTGTACACCACGCGCCACGGTGTAATGCTCTTCACCAACAATGTTTGGATCAAGCTGACGTGAGGTTGAGTCCAGTGGATCAACCGCTGGATAAATACCCAGCGAGGCGATGTCACGGCTCAGAACCACGGTCGCATCCAAGTGGGCGAAAGTGGTGGCTGGTGATGGGTCAGTCAAGTCGTCCGCAGGGACATAAACCGCTTGCACTGAGGTGATCGAACCGGTTTTGGTTGAAGTGATGCGTTCTTGCAGAACACCCATCTCTTCGGCCAGTGTCGGCTGATAACCTACCGCAGATGGCATACGACCCAACAGCGCAGATACTTCAGTACCGGCTAGGGTGTAGCGATAGATGTTGTCCACGAACAATAGGACGTCGCGGCCTTTGCCGTTTTCGTCTTTTTCGTCGCGGAAATATTCGGCCATGGTCAAACCAGTCAGCGCAACACGCAGACGGTTACCCGGTGGCTCGTTCATCTGGCCGTAGACCATCGCGACTTTATCGACGACGTTCGAATCTTTCATCTCATGATAAAAGTCGTTACCTTCACGAGTCCGCTCGCCAACGCCAGCAAACACAGAGTAACCGCTGTATACCTTGGCGATGTTGTTGATCAATTCCATCATGTTGACGGTTTTACCAACACCCGCACCACCGAACAGACCGACTTTACCGCCTTTCGCAAACGGGCAGAGCAAGTCGATAACCTTGATACCAGTGCCCAACAATTCGGTTGAACCAGACTGCTCAGCATAGCTCGGCGCTGCGCGGTGAATTGCCCAAGTTGTATCAGTGGCAATTGGACCGGCTTCGTCGATTGGTCGACCCAATACGTCCATAATCCGACCCAGTGTGCCTACGCCAACCGGTACAGAAATCGGGCCATTGGTGTTGGTGACTGGCAGGCCGCGTTTAAGACCTTCAGTTGAACCCATCGCAATGGTACGCACAATGCCGTCACCCAGCTGCTGTTGTACTTCCAGCGTGGTTTCGGTGTTGTCAACGTGCAATGCGTCATAGATCTTCGGCACGCTAGTGCGATCGAATTCGACGTCGATAACCGCGCCGATGATCTGAACGATACGACCGCTGCTCATGGCTGTCTCCTCAATTCAATAAAAAGGGTTAAACGGCAGCGGCACCGCCAACGATCTCGGAAATTTCCCGAGTAATCGCGGCTTGACGCAGCTTGTTGTAGACGAGTTGCAGATCTTTAATCAAAGAGCCTGCATTATCTGTTGCCGCTTTCATCGCGACCATCCGCGCAGCTTGCTCAGATGCGATGTTTTCAATCACACCTTGATAGACCACTGATTCGATATAGCGAACCAACAGGCCATTCAGCAATTCGACCGCTTCAGGCTCATAAATATAGTCCCAGCCATGGCTGCGATTGAGTTGCAGATCGGTGCCGAGATCGCCAGCCGCCAACGGTACCAGTTGTTGTACGGTTGGTTTTTGCGCCATCGCGTTAATGAAATGGTTTGACACCAAGTACACGCGATCAATCTCGCCACGGTCAAATGCATCCAACATCACTTGGACGGAACCAGCCAGTTGCTCCAGCGTCGGTGTATCACCCAGTTGGGTGGTTGCACCGATGACTTTGCCGCCGAAGTTTTTGAAAAAACCGACCGACTTTTGACCGATGAGTGCAAACTGCACTTCAATCGACTGTTCTTGCTGGGTTTTCACGTGTTGGACAACACGTTTAAACAAATTGATGTTCAGGCCACCGGCCAGACCACGATCAGAGGAGACCACGATATAACCGACGCGCTTAACCGGACGTTCCACCATATAACGGTGCTTAAACTCCGGATTGGCTTGCACCAAGTGCGCAATGACACGGCGCATGTTGTCGGCATACGGACGACCTGCGCTCATACGCTCCTGCGCACGGCGCATCTTACTTGCTGCAACCATTTGCATCGCACGCGTGATCTTCTGCGTGCTTTTGATACTGGTGACTTTGGCTCGGATTTCTTTGAGACTTGCCATACGCTTACCATTTGGATCGGAAGCCCGAAGGCTCCCGTGGAGGTGATACGCTTATCAAGTGTCCATCACAATCCCTACTTGGGCACAATCCCAAACAGGGAAGGGAATCAGTACGCTTGGGTCGCTTTAAAGCTTTCGATTGCACCGCGAACGGCAGCAAGAATCGCTTTAATCTCATCTTTAAGATTACCGTCAAACGAGACCGTATTCTCAATCCGTTGCATCAGTTCAGCGTGTTGCGATCCGAAGTAGCTCAGCAGTGCGTGTTCAAAATCACCGATTTTGTTGACTGGCACATCAGCCAAGTAACCTTCGTTAGAAGCGAAAATCACCACAGCTTGCTTGGAAATTGGGTACGGGTCGAACTGTTTTTGCTTCATCAGTTCGGTGACACGTTGACCATGCTCAAGCTGCTTACGTGTGGCTTCGTCCAAGTCAGACGCAAACTGGGCAAACGCTGCGAGTTCGCGATACTGTGCCAATGCGGTACGAATACCACCGGACAGGTCTTTGATGATCTTGGTTTGGGCTGCACCACCAACACGCGATACCGAGATACCCGCGTTGACCGCTGGACGTAGGCCGGCGTTAAACAGTGAAGATTCCAAGAAAATCTGACCGTCAGTGATCGAAATCACGTTGGTTGGAACGAAGGCGGATACGTCACCCGCTTGGGTTTCGATGATCGGCAAGGCGGTCAATGAACCGGTTTTACCAGTCACTTCGCCATTGGTGAACTTCTCAACGTAGTCAGCTGACACGCGTGATGCACGCTCAAGCAGACGCGAGTGGAGATAGAATACGTCACCAGGATAGGCTTCGCGGCCTGGCGGACGACGCAGCAGCAAGGAAATTTGGCGATACGCCACCGCTTGCTTGGACAGGTCATCATATACAATCAGCGCATCTTCACCGCGGTCGCGGAAGTATTCGCCCATGGTACAGCCAGAGTAGGGGGCTAGGAACAACAGTGCAGCAGGCTCTGATGCTGAAGCAGCAACTACAGTGGTGTAGGCCAGTGCGCCAGTTTCTTCCAGCTTGCGGACGACGTTAGCGATGGTCGATTGTTTCTGACCGATTGCCACGTACACACACTTAATGCCAGAGTTTTTCTGGGCAATAATCGCGTCGATGGCCATCGCGGTTTTACCGGTCTGACGGTCACCGATGATCAGTTCGCGCTGCCCACGACCGACTGGGATCATGGTGTCAACGGCTTTGTAACCAGTCTGAACCGGCTGATCAACTGATTGACGCCAGATCACGCCTGGGGCAACTTTTTCGACTTTGTCAGTCAGTTTGGCGTTGATTGGACCTTTGCCGTCGATTGGATTGCCAAGGGCATCTACGACACGACCGAGCAATTCAGGACCAACCGGTACTTCTAGAATACGACCGGTACAACGGACTTTTTGGCCTTCTTGCAGGCTTAAGAAGTCACCGAGTACCACAGCACCGACTGAATCCTGTTCAAGGTTCAGTGCCATACCGTATAGGCCGCCTTCAAATTCGATCATCTCACCGTACATGACATCAGCCAGACCGTGAATACGCACGATACCGTCCGATACCATCACAATGGTACCTTCATTACGGGCGGTCGCGCTGGTGTCCAGATCGCTGATACGCTGCTTAATGAGCGCACTGATCTCGGATGGATTCAGTTGTTGCATTGCGCTTTCCTCAATATTTTGAAAGGCCGCTGTCAGCGATTAAGCTGACAGTCGGATTCGCATCTTTTCCAGTTTGCCCAACGCAGAATCGTCAATCACTTGATCGCCTGCACGGATAATCACACCACCAATCAGTTCAGGTCGAACAACCACCGTCGTGTTGATCTTCGTCCCGAAACGCTTTTCGAGGCGAGTGGCAATCAACAGTTCTTGTGACTGGCTCAGCGGGTAGGCAGACTCAATCACGACATCTGTTTCACCTGAGCTTTGCAATTTCAGACGACTGAACTCAGCAAAGATTGCTGGCAGTATCATTAAGCGGCCATTTTCGACCAAGAGGGTCAGAAAATTACGAAACGCTCCACTGAATTTGCCATCAGTTGCAGTAATGAGTGCATCAATTTGCTGCTGATGCGTGAGTGTGGGGCGGCTCAGATACGCTGACAACGCAGGATCTGCGACCACACCAGATACGCTACTGAGCGCACTTTCCCATGCAGAGGGATTGCTGTTAGCCTGCGCATAGTCAAAAGCCGCCTTAGCATACGGACGAGCCAATGTTGCAAGTTCAGCCATGATTTGCCTCGCTTACAGTTCGGTCGCCAGCTTATTCAGCATGGCAGCATGGGCGGTTTGATCAACTTGAGCCTGTAGAATCTTCTCAGCACCAGCCACTGCCAAAGCAGCCACTTGCGCACGCAGTGATTCGCGGGCTTGGTTAATTTCTTGATCAATCGCTTCACGGGCTTGTTGGCGGATACGCTCGCCTTCGACTTCCGCTTGCGCACGCGCGTCTTCGACGACTTGTGCAGCACGACGATTGGCTTGTTCAATCAATTGCGCAGCTTGTGCTTTAACAGCAGTCAGTTCTGCTTGAACTTGATCTTGCGCAGAGGCGAGATCAGCACGTGCTTTTTCAGCGGCATTCAGGCCGTCAGCAATTTTGCGCTGACGATCACTGATTGCGCCGATCAGCGGCGGCCAAACATATTTCATGCAGAACGCGACAAAAATCGCGAACGCAATGGCTTGGCCGATCAGCGTGAGGTTGATATTCATCGCATTCCCTCAGTTGATCCAGTAAGACTTATTGGCCGATAAACGGACGGGCAGCCTCAATGAACGGGTTAGCAAAAATGAAGAATAGACCAATACCAACACCGATCATTGGAACGGCGTCAAGCAAACCTGCCACGAGGAACATACGAGTTTGCAGTTGTGGTGCAAGCTCAGGCTGACGTGCAACGGCTTCGAGGAAGCGGCCACCGAGTAGACCAAAACCAATCGCAGTACCAAGCGCACCGAAGGCGATCAGAAGGGCAGCAGCAATCGCGGTTAGACCGATCAAATTTTCCATGAAATTTTACCTCAAGAGGTTGGGTTTAAAACAAAAACTGGGTTAGTAAACAGTGGAACATGCCCAATCAGCTTCACGCTGCTTGGGCACACACATTCTCAGTGTTTCTCACTGGCCATCGACATGTATACGATGGTCAGCATCATAAAGATAAAGGCTTGCAGGGTGATGACCAGAATGTGGAAGATCGCCCAAGGCACTGACAAAATCCATTGCAGGTAGAACGGCAGCAGCGCAAGGAGGATAAAAATCAACTCACCCGCGTACATGTTACCGAACAGTCGCAGCGCCAAAGACACTGGACGCGCAAGGAACGTGGTCAATTCAAGCACTAAGTTAATCGGGATCAGCAGCACTTTGGCGATGGGGTTGGACGGGTTAAACGGGTTGAGCGCAAGCTCACCGACAAAACCACCCACGCCTTTTTCTTTAATGCTGTAGAAAATAATCAGCGCAAACACCGACAGCGACATGCCTAAGGTGATGTTCGGATCAGTGGTCGGCACGATCTTCATGTAGACATGATGTGGATCCATACCAAATACTGTTTCACCAATCTTCGCTGCGAGCACAGGGATGAAGTCTACAGGGATCAAGTCCATGAGGTTCATCAAGAAGATCCAGACGAAAATCGTCAGTGCCAGAGGCGCGATCAGCTTCGAGGTGCCATGATAAGTATCACGGACGCTGGTATCGACAAACTCGATAATCATCTCGACCGCGCTTTGCAGTTTACCGGGGACACCGGTGGTTGCACGGCGGGCGACTGACCAGAAAATAAAGCAAAACAGCAGACCTAGACCAATCGACCATGCCAATGAATCGACATGGAACGCGCTAAAACCCATGGCTTTGGCTTCTTCGGCAGTTTCTGCCAACTTCCAGCCAAGCTCAGGATGATGACCATAGGTCATATTGGTCAAGTGATGCTTGATGTATTCCGATGAGGAGACAACGCTCTGCTCAGCCATAGCTCACACCTGATTAATGTAAAAACCGACTCAAGACAAACGCATGCATGCTGCCAATTGGGCGGAACATCTCATGTGGCTTTGTCCAAAAAATATTCATGTTGCACACGACGGTGTTCGACGCTAAACGCGCCGGTTGATCCATAGCGGGTAAATCCACGCCATCAGTTGAACCAAGCCAAAGCCGATCAGCACTGCACCTGCCGATAATGGACGAACCATTGCAAAAACCATGCTAAAACCGACGACGACGATCACAAATTTACCGATCATGCCGCGATAAAACCCGCCAAGTACCGAGCGTGAGGCCGTTGCGCCAGATTGACGGAACGCTTGCCAAGCAAAGTACACACTGCCGAGCCAGCCGATTAGGGCACCTGCCGCTGCGTTTTTGGCGACAGTCAGGTCAAACAACACGGCTGCCAGTATCGCAACCATCGGAATCACCAGCAATTGTGCAACACTCAGTTGCTGTGCCAGACGGCGATCCACCAGTGGTGATGGCTGACTCATCGGCATTTCCAGTGCAAGTGATCGCCTGAAGACTGTCTTCATTTGGCGGTTTTGGGCGCGCTCATTATATGGACAGCATCCATGAGTTGCAAGGTTTTGTCGGGAAAATCGCCGACTTTTGCGGCAAATTGTCAGACAAGCGGTGGGTTTAAGCCTGTGTATCCACACAATGTCGCATCTGGTCACGTAACTGTTGCCAGCCACTGACAAAGTCTTTGGCATCGCGCATGGTTTCATCAATCATCACTTGTTGCACCGGCTTGAGCTTTTGAATTAGGGCTTGCGGCGCATGTGCTTCGGTAAAAATACACGGGCTGCGGCTGGGTCGGTTGTGGCGCAGATGTTGCAATTGCTGTGCGGTTGGCGGTAGCTCAGGGTCGCTGGTCAATGCAGCAATCAGCCTAAGTCCAGCACTCTTTTCAAGATACTGATAAGCATCATGATATGCCCAGTATGGCTGAATTTTAGCCGGACGCTTTGTGCTGACTTGTAGGAGTTTTTGGCTGAATATACGGGCATTTGCTTGGTATTTAAGGGCGTCTTTGGGGTATTGTTGGCTGCGAATATCCGCGATGAGATGCGCGGTAAAAATCGCATTGTACGGTGCAAGCCACAGATGTGGGTCTAGGGTGTTGGCTCGAGGCTGCGCATTCAGATCGCGTAGTGGGAGGCGTTGTATGCCATTGACGCTACTTAGCGCAACTGCATTCGGCGTACCTGCCAAGGCTTGATCGAGTGCTGCTTCGTATTCTGCACCAATCCACAGGACAAAATCAGATTGTTGCAGCATCTGACGATCTTGCGGTTTGATTTGCAGATGATGGCCGTCCTGATTGGCGGGAATCAGCAGATGGGGTTGCTCAATGCCATGCGTGACCGCTTGCGCAATTAAATACAGCGGCTGCGTACTTGCCACCAACAACCGCGCTTGCACAGGCGCGGCGACAAGGATCAGGCAGAGGCTGACCCAAAATAGCGCAATCAATCGCTTAATCAGTTGCCCAACAACGCGCATGGTGACTCCACCGAACGATACAATTCAAAAAGGATGCTGTTCAAAAAAAGCAGGCTTGCAAAAACTGTTGCATGAGTGACTCAAAGCAATCGGGCACTTGCCAATTCTACGAGCCAATCAAGCGATATGTTACACTATTACATGTCTAACGGCGTATTAGGGTGGAGTATCCAGCGATGTCACAGCCCACTGTTGATTCACATGCACAGGTGTGTTGCCAGATGACCGACTATTTGACGCAAGTCGAACAGCAGTGTCGTGCGCAAGGGGTGCGCCTGACCCCACTCCGCCGTGAAGTGTTGCAATTGGTGCTGTCGGCACAAAAGCCGATTGGTGCTTACGATCTGCTGGCACAGCTGGGTGGTGACGGTCGTCCGGCTGCACCACCGACCGTGTATCGCAGTTTGGATTTTTTAATGGAGCATGGTTTTATCCATCGCTTGGCGTCGATCAATGCCTATTTATCGTGCTGTCATCCAGCGCATCGACATCAGTCGGTGTTTTTGATTTGTACGGCCTGTCAGCGCACCGAGGAGTTGCCGGTGGGGCAGTTGGCAGTGCCCCTACACGCCCTGACGGCACAGCAACAGTTTAAAGTACAACAAAGTTTAATTGAAATCAGTGGGCTATGTCGGGATTGTCAGCATGTCTAATCCGTTGGTACAGCTTGAACAGGTCAGTTTGATTTTTTCGGGTAAGAAAGTCTTAAACGCGGTGGATTTTGCGATTGAACCGTTAGAGATCGTCAGTCTGATTGGCCCAAATGGCGCAGGCAAGTCCAGTCTGGTGAAACTGGTACTCGGGCTGCAAGCGCCGCATCAGGGGCGACGGCAGGTGCGGACGGGCTTACGCATGGGCTATGTGCCGCAGCGGGTGCATCTATCGCCGAGCTTGCCGATGCGGGTCAAAGACTTGTTTGCTTTGGCACGTCCACGCCGTACGCAACTGGATCAGGTGATTACTGAAATCGGTGTGGCGGGTTTGCTCAACACTGCGCTGCAAGAGTTATCGGGTGGTGAGCGGCAGCGCGTGCTGTTGGCGCGGGCGTTGCTACCGTCGCCTGAGTTGCTGGTGTTGGATGAGCCGATGCAAGGCTTGGATCTGCAGTCAGAAACTGAGCTGTATCAGTATGTGCGTGAGTTGCCGCAGCGGCATGGCTGTGCGGTGCTGATGGTGTCGCACGACCTACAATGGGTTATGCAAGGCACGCAGCGGGTGTTGTGCCTGAATCAGCATATTTGTTGTAGTGGTACGCCCGCGCAGGTGCAGCGTGCACCGGAGTATCAGGCGTTGTTTGGCACGGGGCGGGTCTGGTACGAGCACCATCATGATCACTGTCAGCATACCGATTTACATGTAGAAAACTCAAATATCGCCGCGCCGACTTGCGCGCCCACCAAACATTTGCATCAAAACGTCAGGATTTAGCCCATGTCTGTGTGGTTGGATTGGTTAAATTTACTGGCGCCTGCGTGGTTGGCGGGTGCGGTGTTGGTCTGTTTGACTGCGCCGTTGGGCTGTCTGATGCTGTGGCGGCGCATGGCGTTTTTTGCGGATACCTTGGCACACGGCACGCTGCTTGGGGTGGGTGTGTCGGCCTTGTTGACGCTGCCGTATTGGGTCGGTGTGTCGATCACGTCGCTGTTATTGGTCGGCGTGTTGTGGGTGCTGCATGATCGGCGTTTGCCGATGGATGCGCTGTTGGCGCTGTGTGCGTCATCGTTGTTGTGTTCCGGCTTGCTGCTGATCAACGCACTCCCTGCGGTACAGCCTGCGTTGTTGGCGTATTTATTTGGTGATTTACTCGCATTGGAATGGGCAGATCTGCCGCTGTTGCTGGCTGTTACACTGTTTGGTTTAACCGTGCTGGGTTATGTCTGGCGTGATCAGTTGTTGGTGGCGGTGGACGCTGATTTGGCCGCGTCGAGTGGCGTGAGTCCAAGTCGGCAGCGTTTGATTTTTATGCTGTTGTTGGCGTTATTTACCGTGTTGGCGTTGAAAGCGGTTGGTAGCCTACTGATGGGCGCATTGCTGGTGATTCCGGCGTTGACGGCACGTCTGCTCGCGCACTCACCCAAGCAAATGGTGTTATGGGCGTTTGGCTTGGCACAATTGGGACTCGCTGTCGGCTTGTGGGGCAGTGCATGGCTAAATGTTTCGACCGGCCCTGCGATTGTGTTGGGCATGGCGTTGTGTTTTTTAGCGGTGTTTGGCTGGAAAAAGCTGGTATAACCCGCTACATCGCCACATATCTGGGTTGTGCGGCAACTCTGTCAAGCCACATTTGGATCGCAGGATAGGTAGACAAATCAAACCCGCCCTCATGTGCAACATGGGTATAAGCATACAAACTAATATCTGCGGTGGTGAAAGTTTGCCCGATCAAGTACGGCGTTTGCTCAAGCTGTTGGTTCATCACTGCTAGGGCGCGATGTCCACCGGTTTGCTTGGCCTGATATTCCGCCCGACGCGTTTCTGGTAAACCCAGATATTTTGCGATAAATCGAGCCACCGCAATATAAGGCTCATGACTGTATTGCTCAAAAAATTGCCATTGCAGCAGCTTAGCAAATGCAAAAGAATTGGTCGGCAACAACTCAGAACCTGTCGCCAAATAATTGATAATCGCATTCGACTCAGATAAACAGCGGCCGTCATCCAATTCTAACAGCGGAATTTTGCCGAGTGGATTCTTGGCCAAAAAGGCCGCTTGTTGCGTATCGCCAGCCAAAATATCGACATGAACCCATTGGTGTGGAAGTTGCAACAGATGACAGACCAGCTTGATTTTGTAGCAATTACCAGATTGTGTATCACCGAATACTTTCATGAGATTGCGTTGTCTATTGTTGTTGGTTGCTCCGAGCGTAAAACCTATCAGGATAGAACACAAGACTGAATGTCAGACGAGATCAAAAATACCGATGAGAAATCACTCACCCTTGCATCATATCGCTCCTGTTGTTCGGCGTGCTGGGTGGTTCACATTTAAAAGCCGAAATTTGCTATATTATTCGGCTTTATTGACCAGCCGATTTGCCCGTTATGAACACTGCGATCCAGACTGCACTTGCCACCGCGCTTGACTCACTGCAACAACAAGGGATTTTGCCTGCTGATTGGCAAGACCGCAGCGTGTTAAATCGCACCAAAGACCGCAGTCATGGCGATTTTGCCAGCAACGTCGCAATGTTGGGTGCCAAACCCGCCGGTTTAAAGCCGCGTGAACTGGCCGAAAAAATCCTTGCCGCATTGCCCGCATCCGCCGAGATTGCCAAAGTCGAAATTGCGGGTGCAGGCTTTATTAATTTCTTTTTAAATGCCGATCAACGCGTTGCGGTGCTGGATCAAATCTCCGACCAAGCCGATCAGTTTGGTGAAAACCAAGCGCACGCCGGTAAACGTGTCCAAGTCGAGTTTGTCTCAGCCAATCCGACCAGTTCGCTGCATGTTGGACATGGTCGTGGTGCAGCATATGGCATGACCGTAGCGCGTTTGTTAGAGGCGACCGGCTATCAAGTCGAGCGTGAATACTATGTGAATGATGCCGGTCGGCAGATGGATATTTTGGCGACCAGTACCTTTTTGCGTTACCTTGAAATCAACGGCGCGAGTTTTACTTTTCCATCGAATGGCTATCGCGGCGACTATGTGTTTGATATTGCCAAAGTCGTGCAAGATGCACATGGTGCGGATTTTGTGCGCGATATCAACGCGATGTTTGCTGACGTACCGGCTGATGCGGTATATGGCGAGCCAGACGCAGAGGGCAAAAAACCACTACTGTCCGGCGATAAAGAAAAACATATTGATGGCCTGATTGCCAACGCGCAGCGCTTGCTCGGTGCGGATGCCTATCGGGTGTTCCATCAGACGGCATTAAATAGCATTTTGGCTGACATTAAAGACGATCTGGCCGAGTTTGGCGTGAGCTTTGATCAGTGGTTTAGCGAAGCCACCCTAAATAGCAAAATCACCGAAGCGTTAGAGGTTTTACAAGCCAACGGCCATCTGTATGTCAAAGACGACGGCAATACATGGTTTAAATCAACTGATTTTGGCGATGAAAAAGACCGCGTGGTCAAACGCGCTAATGGCCAAACCACTTATTTTGCGGCCGATATTGCCTATCACCTGAACAAATACCAGCGTGGCCTTGACCAGATTATTGACATCTGGGGTGCTGATCATCACGGCTATATTGCACGGGTCAAAGCAGCGATTGCTGCGATGGGCTACGATCCGGCCAAGCTCACCGTGTTGTTGGTGCAGTTTGTTAGCCTATGGCGTGGCGGTGAGCAAGTACAAATGTCGTCGCGCTCAGGGCAGTTTGTTGAGCTGCGTGAGTTGCGCAAGGAAGTCGGCAACGACGCTGCGCGGTTTTATTATGTGATGCGTAAAAGCGAACAGCATATTGATTTTGATCTGGATTTGGCGGTATCGCAGGATAAGAATAATGCGGTGTACTATATTCAGTACGCCCATGCGCGGATCTGTCGGATGCTGGAAAAGCTGGCTGATCAAGGCAACGCGCTGGATCAAGTGGCTGGCCGTGCGGCTGCCGGCCGTTTGGTTGAGCCGGTCGAAACCGAACTGCTGGTGAAGCTGGCCGCCTATCCAGATATCGTGGCGCGGGCGGCAGAACAGTACGAGCCGCATCAGTTGGGCAACTACCTGAAAGAATTGGCCGCGTTGTTTCATGGTTGGTATAACGAGCATAAAGTGCTGTGTGATGACGCTGAGTTGATGCAGGCACGTTTGTTGTTATCGGTGTCAGTACAGCAAGTGGTTAAAAATGGTTTGTTGTTACTCGGTGTGTCTGCGCCAGACAGCATGTAAGCTGTTGTGACGATGTGTTGATTTGGCTGGCTGCGATGATTCGACAGGAGTAAGCAGGTGTTCGGTAAAACCCCAAAACGTGGTGCGGTACAACGTCCTGCACAATCGCAGCAACCGCAAAAACTGATCCCAAATTGGCTGTGGATGCTGTTTGGCACGCTGGTTGGCCTGTCGATTGCGGTGCTGTTGTTCTTGTGGCAACCGTGGCAACCCGCCGAGCGTGCCGATCCGACGGCGGTTGCCACTCTGCCCGAGCAGCCTGAACCAGCAGAAGGCAAAGCGGATTATCAGTTTTATGATTTGTTGCCGAAGCAGCAGGTGACACCCGTGCCGGATCAAGAGGTGCCACTCTCGACCAATCGGGATGCAGAGCCATTGCCCAGCCCACTGCCGGTCGAGGAAGCAGCACCGGAGGCTGTGTTGACCGCGCAAAACCAAGCCACCCCCGATCCGTTTGAGGCGGGTGCTGAGATTGAACGTGCGCCACAGTATGTGTTGCAGATCAATAGCTTTCAGAATCCAGATGAGGCCGACCGGCAGCGCGCTGAGGTGCTATTGGTTGGCTTGTCAGCCGATGTGCGCCAGCATGTCGATGCGGTCGGTGTGCGTTGGTATCGGGTGGTGTCGGGCCCGTACTTGAGTCGTGATGAGGCACAAAATGCCCATCGCTTGCTACAAGACAGCGGCATTGCAGCATTGGTGGTCGAGCAGCGTTAAACGGTTTTTTTAAGCCAAAAAAGCCGCAGTTCATTCAGAGCTGCGGCTTTTTGATGGGCTGTCGTTGCGTTAGCGGTTTAGCGACCGGCTTGCATCTTCGTCGCCGCAGTAAAAATACGCTGATAGGCAGTCGGGATAATCCGCTGCATCAGGTCGAGTGCTTTGGCATCGTTACCGATCAACACGCGACGGGCATCGCGCTGTACCGCATCCAAGATCACGCGGGCAGCTTCTTCTGGTGGCGTGCGCAGCAGCTTGTCAAAATTTTGGATGCTTTTTTGGGCATCCATACCCAGTGTCGATAGGTTGTCTTTCATGCGTGCGGCTTTGGCGATGTTGGTACGAATCCCGCCTGGGTGCACACAGGTCACGCTGACGCCACATTTTTGCATGTCGAGTTCTTGGCGCAGCGCTTCGGTAAAGCCGCGCACCGCAAATTTACTGGCGTTATAAGCACTTTGGGTCGGCTGTGCGGTCAGACCGAACAGACTAGAAATGTTCACAATATGGCCTTCACCAGCTTGTTTGATCAGTGGCAAGAATTCTTTGGTCCCATACACCACGCCCCAAAAGTTAATCCCCATCAGCCATTCAAGGTCGGCATATTCCATGCCTTCGACCGTACTGCCAAGTGCCACACCTGCGTTGTTAAAAATCAGATTAACTTTGCCATGATCTTGTACGGTTTGTTGCGCCCACTCGGCGACTTGCTCACGTTGTGCAACATCGACGATTTGGCTGGTGACTTTCACTGAGTAAGCATTCAGCAGTTGCTGCGTCGCTTGCAAGCCTTGCGCATTGACATCGCTTAAAGACAAATGGCAGCCTGCTTTTGCGAGCAATACCGCCAGTTGTTGGCCAATGCCTGAGCCTGCGCCGGTAATTGCAGCAACCTTGTTGTTAAAATCTTTCATGTGTGTGCCTCATGCCTACTGAATAAGTCGAAGTCGCGGATGAAGTTGCGACTTCAGCCAGCCTGACTTACTATAGTTGCTGACAATGATGATTGTCAACAATTACGATAAAATCGGTTGGCCGTGTTATGATGGCAAACGTTATGGCATGAAACGATGGCAATAAGCATCATGACTGAGCAAAATAAGCAAACAGCGCCGCCAACGATGGCGACTGCTGCGCTAGAGTCGGCACCGGAAAAAACCGTGCGTCGGCGTAACTTTCGCGGCTTAAGCCTTGAGCAACGCCAAGGGGAGCGACGCGAGCGGTTGATCGCGGCAGGCTTGCAAGTCTATGGCACGCATGGATTTTTTTCGGTCACCGTGCGCGATGTCTGTGCCGAAGCCAAGCTGACCGAGCGCTATTTTTATGAGTCGTTTAAAAACAGTGAGCAACTGTTTAAGGCGATTTATATGCAGTTGATTGAGCAACAGCAGCAGGTGGTGATGTCTGCCGTGATGCAGGCTGCCGGCCGCCCGCATGAGCAGATGATTCGTGCGGGCTTGACGGTGTTTTTACGCGGCTTACAAGAAGATCCTCGCATGGCGCGGATTTTATTCATTGATGCGGTGTTGGTCAGTGAGTTATATGGCACGACGATTATCGATGCGGTCTCTCGTTTTGATCGGATGATTCAGGGCTTTATGCTGCTGATGCTACCCGATGCACATCGACATGGCGTGCAGTTATCATTGGTTTCGACCGGCCTGAATGGTTACGTCACGCATATCGTGATTCGCTGGGTCATGGGGGGCTTTAAAGAGTCGTTTGAGGAGGTGCTAAATGCCTGTCAGGTGGTGTATACCGCGTTTTTGAGCCTGTTACAGTCACCCGCAGAGCTACCTTAAGCCGCAGTTTGCTCTGATTCAGTCTGATGATCAGCCCGTGTTATTCTGGCTCAGTCGGGTCATCGTCTTCGCCGAGGCCGAGTTTTTTCAGTCGATAGCGCAACGAGCGAAAACTCATCCCCAGTTTTTTGGCGGCGGCCGTGCGATTCCAGTGGCTTTGCTCAAGTGCCCGCAAAATCATCTGTTTTTCAAGGTTTTGTAAATACAGCTCTAGACCTTCTACGGGCAAGCTCAGGGGTTGACCGACACTATACGGCGGTTCGCTCGGCATGGCGATCAGATTGGCAGATCTACTGCTCAGATCACTGGTGGCGCTATGGCCAGAGGTTGCCTTCTGTGGTTCATGGTCAAGCTGAAGAATGGGGAAGTCATCTTCATCGAATGGCATGGCTTGCGATGGTTTACTCGGGTTAGATAGTTGTAATTGCAAATGTTCCGGTAAAATTAAATCGCCTTCGCACAGGGTCAGTGCGCGCTCTAAGGTGTTTTGCAGTTCACGCACGTTACCCGGAAAATTATATTGTGCAATCACCGCCTGCGCCGCTGCTGACAGTTTGGGTGCGCTGATATTCCAATCCTGACACAGCCGTTTGAGCAAGCTATCCGCCAATAATAAGATATCGCCCTCACGGTCGCGTAAGGGTGGCAGTGACAGCTCAATCACATTGATTCGATAAAATAAATCTTGGCGAAACTGGCCACTATCGACCATTTTTTGTAGGTTTTTATGGGTTGCACTCAGCAGCCGAACATCGACTGCAATCTCTTGTTGCCCACCAATCGGGCGCACCTTTTTTTCCTGAATAGCGCGCAGTAGTTTGACCTGCATACTGAGCGGTAAGTCGGCAACTTCGTCCAAAAACAGCGTGCCGCCATTGGCCGATTGAAATAAGCCTTTTTTATCTTCAGTTGCGCCGGTAAAACTGCCTTTTTTATGGCCAAAAAACTCGCTTTCCATCAGTTCGGCCGGAATCGCCCCACAGTTGACCGGCACAAACGCCGCCTGACTGCGTGGCCCAAGCTGATGAATCAACGAAGCGACCACTTCCTTGCCGGTACCAGACTCGCCGCTGATATACACCGGCGCTTGTGAGCGTGCCAGCTTGTGTAACATGGTACGAAGCTGCTGCATCACACTGGATTGGCCGATCAGTCGTTGCTCGCTCATCGAATCACCGGCTGGGCTGGCGGTCGCTGAGCGATGCACCTGTAGCGCGTGCTCGACCAGTTCTTTGAGGCGCGGCATATCGACTGGCTTACTGACAAAATCAAATGCACCGGCCTTCAGTGCATCAATCGCCAAGTCCATGCTGCCGTAAGCGGTAATCACCGCGACTGGTAAGTCAGGATGTTGCTCGGCAATCTGTTGTACCAGTTGTAAGCCGCTGCCATCGGGCAAATTTAGGTCTGTTAAACAAATATCAAAATGCTGGCGGCTTAACAGTTGGCGGGCTTCGGCAAGATTTTGGGCGAGTAAGCAATCAATCCCCATCCGCATTAAGGACAGGCGCATCAGGGTGCGTAGATCTTCTTCATCATCGACAATTAACGCAAGCTGGCGAGCCACAACGCGATTCCTTACACAGATTGAGAGGGCAGAGTGAATTTTTCCGCAGTATATGGGGCAAACACCAGTCGAAAGCAGGCGCCAGACGCTTGTGGCACATGAAATAAGTTGGCGCCATTGGCATCACAAATTGCCCGTGACAAGTATAACCCCAAGCCAGTGCCAGTGGATTCTGTGGTAAAAAACGGCTCAAATAACGTCCGCTGTGCCAGTTCACTGACCCCTGCACCTTGGTCAATCACATCAAGACTGATTCGGCCAGACTCATCCGCGCTAGCCGCCAAGCGTACCATCGGCTGCTCATGTAACTTAGCGCCATGGTGTAGCGCATTTTGAATCAGATTCACCAACACTTGTTCAAGTTGTTCGGGATCAAATTGCACCCAAAGCTCTGGCTGTAAGCGCCAGTCGAATTGAGCGTATTGTTGCGCAAACAGTTGCTTCAGGATCTTGGGGAGCCATAAGTCTAGCGCGATCAATTGCGGCTCAGCACGCTCGCGCCGCGACAGTTGTAGCACATCTTCAATAATCCGATTCATCCGCTTGCTTTGCTTACGGATCATCAGCACCAGTTCAAGATCACTGGCATCGTGCAAGTTGCTGTGTAGGAGCTCACTGGCTTGACTGATGGCGGCCAGTGGATTGCGAATTTCATGCGCGATACTGGCAGTCAGTCGGCCAAGCGACGCCAATTTAAGCTGTTGCGCTTGCTGGTTGACCCGTTCTAGTCCTTCAATCATCAGTAGGGTGACGTTTTGCACATCGTTGGCTTTAAGTTGGCTAAACTGCACGCCGAGTGCTTGGCGTTGCCCTTGGGGATCTTGTGGCAGGGTAAAGTAGTCGGCAATCCCATATTCGGTTTGTTGCATCTGTTCCGCCAGCAGCGGGCAGAGGGTGGCCAGTGGTTGTCCTGCGCGTAATCGTGGCTGGTGTAGCAGTTGTTGTGCCGCTTGATTGACCAATAAAATTTGTTGTTGTGCATCAATCACCAAGACACCCGACTGCATCCGCTCAATAATGCGTTGGTTGAGCGCCTGTAGTTGCCGGACGTGTTGCGCTTGGGTGACCGCAATCCGCTCGACCAAGCGTAGCCGCTGCACCACTTGGCGGGTCAGCAGTGACACGCCTAAAAAACTGATCGCCAGCAGCACCGCACCACTGATATTACGGATGTCGGCATTATCAAACAGCGCAAAGAAAAATTGCTGCCAGACCACCGTGATTACCGCAAACAGCACCACCACGAAGGCACGACCCGACGGTAATAAAATATTCGCCGCGACCACCACCACCAGATACAGCATCGACATCTGTAGGCTGGGGCCACCATTGGCATGCAGCATCAGTGACAGTGCCAACACATCGACAATCAGCATCACAAAGATTTGATTTTCTTGTTGATACGGCCAGTGCCGCAGTGTGATATAGGCCAACAGGCACGCAAAACAATAGCCCGCAATCGCCTGTAAATATAAATACGGCGCATTACTGCCGACGACGGGATTACTCACCGTCAGCAAAAACAACAAAATCAAAAAGAACGACAGCGAGATGCGATAGGCGGCATAAATCAAGGCCAGCCGATTCAGAATCTCCGGATCGGCACTGGGCAGTCGGCTCATCGGTGACATCCACATGGGGTTGGGCATGTTTGGGTCGCCACTAAGGATTAATCAGGCCGTGCCGCATGGCCAAATGAGTCAGTTTGACATCACTGTCGATATTGAGCTTCTCAAAAATCCGATAGCGATAGGTATTGACGGTTTTAACACTGACAAACAAGCGGTCGGCGATTTCTTGCGCACTGACGCAGTTGACTACCATCATCGCCACCTGCATCTCACGTTCAGACAATAAGTCAAACGGCGAGTTTTGTTGGTCAGACAGATAGCTGGCCGCCAACTGCTCTGCGATGTCAGCACTGAAATATTTGCCACCTTGCATCACTTTCCGGATCGCCCGCACCATTTCTTCGAGTGGTGCGCCCTTGGTGATGTAACCGCGCGCACCGGCTTTGAGCAATAAAGACGGATAAGGCTCTTCGGCCAAACCACTGACTGCCAGTATGCGCAGGTCTGGTGCGTACTGTAACAGGCGACGAGTGGTTTCTACCCCACCAATACCCGGCATGTTGACATCCAGTAGCACCACATCTGGACAATTTTTGCGTGCAAAATCAATTGCTGCTTCGCCAGAATCGACTTGAGCGACCACTTCGATACCACTGGTATCACTCAGCATCCGACAGATTCCCATGCGAACCAGTTCGTGATCATCGACCACTAATACTTTGATCAAGTGTGACTCCCTTTGCAATCAGTCGAGTTTTTTGTTAAAGATGGTGAATACGCTTGCACTATGGGTTGCTGTTTCGTCATCCTAGCGTAATTCGTGATCCAGATACACCTTTGTGACGGCGTGATGTGCGGCCAATGACCTTCGTCAATGATGCCGTAACGTGTTTGCCCGTTCAACCGCCAGCAGGATGCCTTCCATGAAATCGTCAGTCCGTCCAGTGTTGAATCGCTGCCTATTGCTATTGGGGGTTGCGCTGCTCAGTGCGCCCGCACAGGCCGCCGATACGCGCGCCGCGATCAGTCGCGACGATGAAGCGCGGATGATCATGAATGACGACATGGTAGAGCCCGTGGTCGATGTGCGTAACATGTCTGTTGGTGGGGTTACCACGTTGGTCGAGCGGGTGCGTACCAGCAGCAGTAACTTGGCCAATTCGACCGTACAGCGCGTACAAGAGGCACTCAGCCTAAACGCCAGTTCTGCGGTAGTGATGGATGCGGTGACCGGCGATGTGCTATACGGCAAAGCGACCGATCAAGCCGTGCCGATTGCGTCGATTACCAAAGTGATGACCGCGATGGTCACCATTGATGCCCGCTTGAATATGGCGGAGGCGATTACTTTAGTGCCGAGTGATTTTGTCGGCCCTAAGGTCGCCAGTTCGCACTTGCGTGTCGGCGATACCCTGAACCGCGCCG
Source organism: Moraxellaceae bacterium (assembly GCA_049301135.1). Lineage (GTDB taxonomy): Bacteria > Pseudomonadota > Gammaproteobacteria > Pseudomonadales > Moraxellaceae > JAYXXU01. Next base: position 20,783 of record JBAQKP010000044.1, read on the forward strand.
AACTGCTGCTGATTGCGCTGATGAAATCCGAAAATCCAGCGGCCAAAGCCTTAGCGCGTAGCTATCCAGGTGGCTATGATGTGTTTATGCGCGAGATGAACAACAAAGCGCGGGCACTCAAGCTGAACAGTATGTTTTACGGTGATCCGACTGGCCTTGACCCACGCAACGTGTCTTCTGCACGTGATCTTGCAGCTTTGGTCAGCCATGCCTATGACTACGGCGTGATTCGGCAGTTTTCATCGTATCAAGGTTATAATTTTAATCTGGGCAGCCGCACTTATTATGCAGCCAATACCAATAGTCTCGTGCGTGATGGCCGTTGGAACATCGGTTTGTCGAAGACCGGCTATATCCGCGAGGCGGGGCGCTGTGTGGTGATGCAGGCCAACGTCAACAATCGTCCAGCAGTCGTTGTCTTGATGGGTGCGAACAGTTCGCAGAGTCGTTCTGGTGATGCGACACGGATTTTAAATTGGCTACAAAATCGTTTTTAATATGTGCTGTAATATCAAAAAGCCCTGATTGATCAGGGCTTTTTTGTGGCTGACCCGCTGTGTTGTGCGGATCTGAACGGCTTACATGTTTTTCAAGATACCATCTTTGACTTGCGCCAACGTCGCATCAATGCCCAACATGACCGCATCGGCGCATTGCTTGATTGCAGTATCAGGGTCTTTGAGGCCGTTACCGGTCAACGTACAGACGATCACTGAGCCTTCTGGGATTTTGCCGGATTTCAGATCGGCAATCACACCACCGACAGACGCGGCAGACGCAGGCTCACAGAAAATCCCTTCGTACATCGACAGCATGCGCTGTGCATCCAAAATGTCGGCATCGTTTAGTTCATCAAACCAGCCGCCAGATTCTGCCATCACCGCATGCGCTTGTGTCCAGCTTTGTGGATTGCCGATCCGGATCGCAGTGGCGAGGGTTTCAGGGTCTTTGACGGGGCCTCCACGCATGAAGGGTGCAGAGCCAGAGGCTTGATAACCAATCATTTTTGGACGGCTGTCTTTGGCGATGACTGGCTCACCGGTAAACTGACAGTTGCCTTCACACAAGGCACAGCTGTCGGTGACTTTGTCGCCTTTGGCGGTTGCTGATTCGCTATAGCCGATCCAGTGCGCGGTGATGTTACCGGCGTTACCGACCGGTAGCGCATGATAATCTGGTGCGCGACCGAGTTCTTCGATGATCTCGAATGCAGCGGTTTTTTGGCCTTGCAAACGATAAGGGTTAATTGAGTTGACGATGGTGACCGGTGCTTGGTCGGCGACTTCTTTGACCAGTTGCATGCCGTCGTCGAAGTTGCCGCGAATCTGCAAGGTGATCGCGCCGTACATCATCGCTTGGGCGAGTTTACCCATGGCGATTTTGCCTTCAGGAATCAGCACGAAGGCTTTAATCCCTGCGCGAGCCGCATAAGCCGCCGCCGCCGCTGAGGTGTTGCCTGTCGATGCACAGATAATTGCTTTGCTACCGGCTTCGACCGCTTTGGTCACCGCCATGGTCATGCCACGATCTTTAAACGAGCCAGTCGGATTCAGACCTTCGTATTTCACATAGATTTCGACATTTTTTCCGATAATGCGTGGAATATTATGCAGTTTAATCAGTGGCGTATTGCCTTCACCCAATGAAATAATCGGTGTGCTGGCAGATACCGGCAGGCGATCACGATAGCGTTCGATCAGGCCGGTGTAGCGGGCGTTGTTTGGGGTTGCAGTTGACATAGATTCATCCAAAAATAGGGTTAAAAAAGCAGTCTGGGTGGTCTGGTGAGTCGCGCCACCCATTGATTTGCATTTGGTTAGCCATCGAGGTTTTCGAGTCGAATCCGCATCACGGGGCTGTTAATCGCTTGCAGGTCTTCGATCTCAATAATCGCTTGATTCATGCGGTGTTCGCGCACGGGTTGGGTGATCAGCACGACAGGAACACGGCCTTGAATATGCGCTGGTTTTTGCAGAATCGCGTCGATGTTAATGCCTGCACGACTCAGAATGCCGGTCACGTCTGCCAACACGCCCGGTGTATCTTCGGCATCAATCCGCAAATAATAGCCAGTGGTCATCTGATCAGCGGCCAAAATCGGCGTATCGCTCAGCGCATCGGGTTGGAATGCCAGATGCGGCACATGCGCGCCAGCGCTTTCGGCAGTCATCATGCGCACCAGATCCACCACATCAGCCACCACCGCAGAAGCGGTTGGTCCTGCACCTGCACCTGCACCAAAATACAAGGTTGGTCCAACCGCGTCCGACTGTACCAATACCGCGTTTTTGACGCCGTTGACGTTGGCAATCAGACGTTTTTCTGGGATCAAGGTCGGGTGTACGCGCAGTTCGATGCCGTCAGCGGTGCGGCGGGCGATACCCAGATGCTTGATCCGATAGCCGAGTTGTTCGGCGTATTCGACGTCTTGTGCGGTCAGTTTGGTGATGCCTTCGGTGTAGACCTTTTTAAACTGAAGCGGAATCCCAAACGCAATCGAGGCCAAAATGGTTAGTTTGTGCGCAGCATCAATGCCTTCGACATCAAAGGTCGGATCGGCTTCGGCGTAGCCCAGCACTTGCGCTTCGGCCAGTACATCATTGAATGCACGGCCTTTGTCACGCATTTCGGTCATGATGAAGTTGCCAGTGCCGTTGATGATGCCCGCCAGCCATTCGATCCGATTGGCGGCTAGACCTTCGCGCAACACTTTAATGATCGGAATACCACCGGCGACGGCCGCTTCGAACGCAACATGCACGTTGTGTTGTTCGGCCAGTGCAAAAATTTCGTTGCCGTGTTCGGCGAGTAGGGCTTTGTTGGCGGTGACCACGTGTTTGCCGTGTTTGATCGCTTCGGTGACCACGTCACGCGCGACGGTCATGCCGCCCATCACTTCAATCACGATGTCCACATCAGCGGCGCGGACAATCGACAGCAGGTCATCGCTGCACACGATGCCGTCAAGCCGGAGATCCGGCCTTGGCCGACGGGTTCCGACGTGACTAATCCGAATCTCACGACCCGTGCGGCGGGTGATTTCGGCGGCATTGTCTTGCAGTAGACGTAACGCGCCAGCACCGACTGTGCCCAATCCTAAGATCGCCAGATTTACAGATTTCACCCTCTTACTCCAGCCAGTTTGCAAAGCACAAGATCATAGCTAAAAAAGCGGCGTTGCTCTAGTCATGCAGGGTTAATCGTATGATAAATTCGGATTGTGGGGCGGTGGGTGTGCCGAGCATTGGTTGTGTCTTGAGTGTGTTGTCTGAATTCGCTCGGCCACTACAGCTTTCTATGGCATACCTTCTAGGGACTTTTACAGAGATTTTCCAAGAAAAAAGTCATTTTTTTCGCGTCTAAACTGTCTTTTTCATAAAACCCATTGGTCAATCTTTGTCTGATTTCGTCACAGGTGTATACAAAATCCGAGAGATCCTCAGAAATAAGAAAATTTTCTCTGAAAAATATAAAGCCATCGGAAACAGGGTTCTCCTGATAAATACACCAACTCCCGAATTCGTCAATCATTATTAGTCCAAAATATTTACCGTTTTTTTCAAGCTCATCGTTTAAATACTGTAATTTAGATGGCCATTCCGAATGGTACTCCATCCTTGAAATAATGGAGTAATCGTCAGGAGAGCAGATATAAACTCCATCAGAACTTTGGTTTTTTGCAAAATTTTTCTGGACAGCCTCTATAAAATCAGGAGAGTTTTTGGCATTGATATCAAAAAATGCCAAGGATATGTAATCCTTATTATTTGTGAATCTTTCTATCTCACTGCTTGGATTGAATGTTTCTTTCATTTTGTATCTCCAAAAATCTAAGTCCACTTGGGTGCAATTTTTGCCGAATAAATTTTTGTATTTTAATGAAAATTTACTTCTTTTGGTGATCATCCTTCCTCGATTTCAGCCTTCACACTTGCAGGCACCCACTCCCATACGACGTTGTAGTAAAGATCCTTAATTTCCTGATAATTTGCTTCTGCAAAAGATTTCACAAGTTCAGGATCTTCATATCTCATCGGCTGATGAAAAAGCCCATTCATTTCCCCTAAAAGGTTAAAAGCGCGCTTAACCTCGTCCACTGACACTTCAATTTTTTGATCCATATGATTGCCTACTTATCCAGCCGTACCAGTGATCAGAAACGCCCTCGCCCCTGATCACCCATCTGCAATAACCCTGTGCTTTTACTGCACGCCCAACATCTTTGCCAATTCCGCTGCTGGAATATAGCCGCCGAGATACTTGCCATCCGCGCTATAGATCGCCGGTGTACCATTCACACCCAACTGCATGCCGAGTTGATGCTGCGCTTCGACCGGATCTTTACAGCTTGGCGCACTGACTGGCAGACCATGCTTGGCAGCATCCATCGCCGCATTACGATCTTCACTACACCAGACCGCCTGCATCTTAGGGGTAATCTGTGGTGAGCGCGGCCACGCCAAATAACGGATTTCAATGCCTTTGGCGGTCATATCGGCCATCTCACTGTGCAGCTTGCGGCAGTAGCCACAATCCACATCAGTAAACACATACGCGACCGCTTTAGTCGTGGCGGGCTTATAGATCACCATGTCTTTGACATCGAGTTGGTTAAACAACTTACCCGCTTTGGCCTGAATCAACGGCGCGGTCACATCGGTGACGGTGTTTTGGCCGAGTTTGACCAGATCACCTTGCAAAATATACTGACCATCGGCAGTGGTAAATACCGACGGCAAACCCTGCATGGTCACCCAAAAAATCCCATTCACCTCGGTCGGCTGAATGTCGATCACTTTGGCATTCAGACCAGCTTTAATCAGGTTTTGGCCGAACTTTGTGGCGAGGTCGGCCGGTACGGTATTACTGGTTGTGCTGCTGGTCGCGCTGGTTTTCGACGGCTCGGCACTGGCCTGACCGCTGACCGGCTGCGAATTACTGCTACAGGCAGACAACGCCACGACCATGGCGAGTAGGCAGGTGCGTAGCGGAATGTGTAAGGCGTGGGTCAGCATGAAAAATCCTTAAAATGTCGAGGTAATGAGGCAGTGCTAAAGGCTGCAGGTCAGTGTCATGGTGCGCTGTAGCATAGCAAAAAGCCTGTGACAAATAGCTGAACAACTGTATCAAAACGATAGGCGCGTGGATCTGCCGATGGATTCTGAGCCATCAGCTAGCCGCGTGGGTGATGTGCCTGATGCAGTTGTTGCAGTCTAGCGCGCGCCACGTGGGTATAAATCTGCGTGGTGGACAGGTCACTATGCCCAAGTAGCAGTTGCACCACACGTAAATCTGCGCCGTGATTGAGTAAATGGGTGGCAAACGCATGCCGTAAGGTGTGCGGCGACAAGTGGGCGTCGATCCCCGCCAGTAGCGCGTAATGCTTGATGATGTACCAGAAGTTTTGGCGGGTCATAAAGCCACCTTGCTGGGTCAAAAACACCGCATCGATGGTCTTATTACTATTTAGACTGGGGCGACTGTCGCGTAGATAACGCTGTAAATAGTCGTTGGCGATTTCACCGAGCGGGATCAGGCGGGTTTTTTGGCCTTTACCAGTCACTCTTAATACGCCCGCGTTGAGGTTGACACTGTCTAAGGTGAGTCCGAGCAACTCTGACACGCGTAGCCCGCAGGCGTATAGCAGTTCGAGCATCGCTTTGTCGCGTAGACCGAGAGTTGTGTCCAGATCAGGTGCATTTAAAAGCTGTTCGACATTGGCTTCAGATAGGTCTTTGGGTAGTGGTCGGCCAAGCGCTGGGCTGATTTGTTCGGCGGTGGGATCATCGTCGCGATGGCCGATCTGCCGTAAAAACTGAAAATACTGGCGCAACGCCGACAGCATCCGACTAATCGAGCGCGGGCTGTGGTCAAGTTGCTGGCGTTGGTGCTGCCAGTCTTGTAGCTGGGCAGTGCTCCAATCTTCTAGCGGGATCTGGCTAAATTGCTGGGCTTGTAGTAAGTCACTCAAGTACGCGCTGCGTGTGTGCGGACTGACGGCTTGTGCTACCAGATGATCGCGAAAGCGCTGCAAATAAAACGCATCACTGGGCAGACTTAGCGGTTTGGGCAGGCGTGGGCTGCGGGCAGGACGGGACGGCATTGGGGCAGATCACAGCTGAAAGACAGCACCGATACTACAATGCGTCGTGTGGCAGATGCCATGCCTTGAATTGAATTGAATCGTTGTGATGAATGCTCGTAAAATATAGTGAATCTCATTATCATTTAAAAACTCGCAGTTTCTGCATGTTTTCTACATGATTGACCTGCACAATCTATGCATATTCAGTCTGTTTGCGCGTTTTGGAGTGTGTTCATGTCGTCATCGTCCTGTAAGCCCGTATTGTCTGGTCGCGTGATGCTGTCGCTGCTCGGTGGTTTGGCGGCGATGCCGCTACTACACGCCGAAACGGCTGTGTCAGTTACGCCGGTTCCAGTGACTGCGCCGATTGCCGCCGCGCCAAAAGTACAGACCCTTTCAACGATTACTATCACCGCAAACCGTAATACTGCCCCTGAAGAGGTCAGTGCGATTGCCAAAACCGTGATCAGTCAGGCTGAGATGCTGCGCTATGGCGATGCGTCGGTGACTGACGCGCTGCGTCGTGCGACGGGGATTCAGATGGGCGCGACCGGTGGGGCAGGTCGGGCGCAGTTTCGCGGTTCAACTGCGGCACCGACCATTTTAGTCAATGGTGAAGCGGTACAAGGTGGCCGACGTGGCGGCAGTTCGCTGATTGATACCTTTACCCCAGAAATGATCGACCGTATCGAAGTGACCCGCCAAGCCAGTGTCACGCAAGGCTCGGTTGCTGCGGGTGGCGTGATCAATATTATTCTAAAAGATCCACGCGCGGGGACATTGGGTGGCGTAGTAAAGCTCGGTTACGGCGAGGTGACGCAAGGCGAACAGTCACAACAACAGCGTCAACTGAACCTACAACTCGACGGCAAGCGCGAACAACTCGGCTACAGCCTATCGGCCAATCAATCGCGCACCGACAGCACCAGCCAGACTGAACTGACCCGCGCTGATGGTCAAATCACCCTGCAACGGCAGCAGAGCGAAGGCGAGTTTAAGATGCTCGCACCGCGCCTACAATATGAGCTAGAAGATGACTACGACAGCAAGCTGTTTGCTGATGCGTTTTATAACGAACATGCCACCACCAATCAAAGCAGCAGTCAGAGCGGCAGCCAAACCAACAGTACGCAGCAGCAGACCGATAGTGACAGCACTCGATTGAATTTACGCCTTGAGCAGCAACATGGCGAGCGCGAAGACAAATGGCGCATCTCGGCACAACAACAAAACGAACAGCAAGCCACCTTGTCCAATAGCGCTGGACAAGCCACGCTGCGCTTGGTCGATGAGCAAACCCGTGAATGGTCGGCCGGTTATGCCGGTAGCCAAAAAATCGGCGAGGCACACCAAGTCAAGTTTGGGGCAGAACTGCGGCAAACCAACCTCAACAGCAACGTCGATGCCGAACTGACTGAGAAGCGGCAAGCGGTGTATCTAGAGGAAAGTTGGAAGCTGAACGAAAAAAACACCATCACCGCAGGGCTGCGGCAAGAATGGCTGAAGCGCAGCGGCTTGGTCGATTATCAGCAAGACAGCCTGAGTCCAGCACTGGCCTATCGTTATCAATATGATCCGGCGTGGTCGGTGCAGATCGGTTATAGCCAATCACAGCGCACACCGCGTTCCGATGATTTATTGCCGACCGTGACCGCCTCGACCAGTCTCGACGCGGGTAGCCTCAACAATCCCGATCAAGGCGGTAATCCAAACCTTAAGCCAGAGCAGATTCAGTCGGTCGAATCAACGTTGGGCTATAACAGCGAAGCTGGCGGTTTTAATTTGACCGTGTTTCGGCGCAATATCGACGATTACATTGAAAAAGTCGTGAGTTTAGAAAGCGGGCGCTATGTCGAACGGCCACAGAACCAAGCAGAAGCATTGGCGTCGGGTGTTGAGTTGTCAGCGCGTTGGGCACTGCGCAACCAGAATGGTCACTCGTTGTTGTTAAACGGACAAATCTCCACGATTCGTGCTGAGATTCAACGGGCTGGCCAAGCGGATCGACTGGCCAGCAACGTGGCGCCGTATAGCAGCAGCATCGGCCTGTCGTACCAGTATCAGCCGTTGAAATGGTCAACCAATCTGAATATTGGTTATCAGCCCAGTTACCGCCGTCCACTGGATGATCAGCCGTATATCCGTGATGTAAATGCGCGCACCACGCTGGACATCAGCAGCACCAAACGCTTTGATCAAGGCTGGGCAGTCACGGTCAGTGGCCGTAACCTACTGGCGGCTGAGCGAATCGAACGGCTAACCACGCCAGACGGCGGCTTTTTTCAGCAACGCCGTGCGGAGTCGCTGCCGAACGTATTGTTGACCTTAGAAAAGCGATTTTAATCGATTCAGAGCAATTTAATGCCGCGCCAGTAGCGTATCAGGGTCGGCTTTATGGTGAATGCCATATTGATCGACCAGCGTTGCACTGGCTTGGTTGAGCCCCAATACTTCGACTAAACGGCCATTTTTGCGCAGCTTTAACACCACTTTATCCAGTGACGTGACCGCTGTCACATCCCACAGATGTGCATGCTGCAAATCAATCACCACGCGCGGCAATATTTCATTCATCTCAAATGCCGCCACAAATCGCTCCGCCGACGCAAAAAACACTTGCCCCGACACCTGATACACACGGCTTTGTGCAACGTCATCGACATGGCTGTCGATATACAACAAATGCCCGATTTTATTGGCAAAAAACAGCGCGGAGAGTAACACACCCGTCAGCACGCCATAAGCCAAGTTATGCGTCGCCACCACCACCGCAACGGTTGCAATCATCACGATATTCGATGAGCGCGGATAGTCACGGATTTTCAGCACCGAATCCCAGTTAAAGGTGCTGATCGACACCATAATCATCACCGCAACCAAGGCCGCCATCGGAATCGCCCCGATCAAATCACTTAAAAACACCACCATAATCAGCAAGAACACGCCTGCCAAAAACGTCGAAAGCCGAGTGCGGCCACCAGATTTGACGTTAATCATCGACTGACCAATCATCGCACAACCGGCCATGCCACCGAGCAACCCCGCGCCGACATTGGCGATGCCTTGGCCGCGACACTCTTGGTTTTTGTCACTGCTGGTATCGGTCATCTCATCGACAATCGTCGCGGTCATCATCGACTCGAGTAGGCCGACCACCGCCAAAGCGATTGAGTACGGCAAAATAATCTTCAGGGTTTCAAGGTTCAGTGGCACGTCTGGCCACAGGAAAATCGGCAGCGTATCCGGCAGTTGTCCCATATCTGCGACCGTTCGAATATCCAGTTTAAGCAGCAGTGCGATGATGGTCAGCACCACAATCGTGACCAGCGGTGACGGGATCACTTGACCGATTCTGGGCACATACGGAAACAGATAAATAATCGCTAAACCAAACGCGGTCATCGCATACACCTGCCAAGTGACATTGGTCAGTTCGGGCAGTTGCGCCATAAAAATCAAAATCGCCAACGCATTCACAAAGCCGATCACCACCGACTTTGAGACAAAGCGCATCAGGCTGCCCAGCTTGAGCAGTCCCATGATGATCTGAATCACCCCACAGAGCAGCGTTGCCGCGAGCAGATATTCCAGACCGTGTAGCTTGACCAAGCTCACCATCAGCACTGCCATGGCCGCCGTCGCTGCCGAAATCATCGCCGGACGACCACCGACAAACGAAATCACCACCGCGATACAAAACGAGGCATACAGCCCAACTTTAGGGTCAACCCCTGCGATAATCGAAAACGCAATCGCTTCTGGAATCAAGGCCAGTGCCACCACCAAACCCGATAAAACATCGCCACGGATGTTAGAGAACCATTGTTGTTGAATGGATTGCCACATCAGAAAAGTCACCCAAAAAAAGCGTGTACAGCCCAACCCCAACCCGATAGCTGCATCAGGAGAATCAAGCTGACATTAGAAAATCGGAAAAAACGCAAACGACATCCCCCTCAAACGAGGCGGACAAAAAAATCGAGATCAAAAAATTATGGTGGACTGGCTGACATCAAAAAACGTGACCGGCACGGCTGAAGTGCTGCAAATGTTAGCACAGCGAGGCGTAAAAATTGGCGATTTGGTTTGACCGTCAGTTTTTTAAACATTTTTTCTAGTCGAACGATTGAGATTTTTGGCACAAGCTTCGCTATAATCAATATTGGGAATCATTATCAACTATATTCCCAGTCATTTTTATTGCTGATGAGGTGGCGTGTGCTGCTGTCCGAATTACCGCGTGATGTGGTGGCGACTATTGTAGCGGTCGATGCACCAGCGGCCGATGATCCGATTGCACAGCGGCTGCGTGAGCTAGGCTTTGTGGTCGGTGAGCAGGTGCGTTGTACCGCACTCGCGCCATTTGGTGCTGATCCGATGTTGGTGCAAGTCGGTTATACCCGTTTTGCGCTACGGCGTAGTGAGGCGCGGCGCGTGCAGATTCAACTCAATGAGGTCAATCCATGACGCCTATCGCCGCCACCGATCTCAAATCCATCGCACAAATCGCCCTCGTCGGCAATCCAAACTGCGGTAAAACCTCGCTATTTAACCGACTGACCGGCACACGGCAAAAAGTCGCCAACTATGCGGGCGTCACCGTCGAGCGCAAAGAAGGCCGCTTGCAGTTACCGTCGGGTCGGCATTTAAAGATTTTAGATTTACCCGGTGCGTATAGTCTACAAGCGACCAGTCCCGACGAGGCGATCACCCGTGCGGTGTGCTTGGGCGAGTTGGCAGATGAGGCGCGGCCGGACTTGCTGGTCTGTGTGGTGGATGCGACCAACTTGCGGCTGCACTTGCGCTTTGTGTTAGAGCTACGCGCACTGGGTCGGCCGATGTTGCTGGTGCTGAACATGATGGATGACGCAGCGCGGCGTGGCATCCAGATCGATCAAGATTTACTGTCCAAAAAAATCGGCCTACCTGTGGTGACCACGATTGCCACCCAAGCCAACGGTGTGCAAAGTCTATTACAACAGCTGGATTTAGATTGGCAAAATTGGATTGTATCGCCGGACACACACGCATTACATCAACCTGATCTGCACCAACAGGTACGCGAATTGCTGGCCGAAACCGTCAGCATGCCTGCCTTGACCGATCAACGTGATGATCGACTCGATCGGATTTTGTTGCATCCGGTGTGGGGATTGCTGTGTCTGGCATTGATCATGTTTATGATTTTTCAGGCGGTATTTGCGGGTGCAGCGCCGTTGATGGATGGCATCGAAACGCTGTTTGCGGGCATCAGTGATCTGGTCAGTGCGCAGATGCCGGATGGTGTCCTAAAAAGCCTCGTGGTCGATGGCATCATTGCGGGCGTTGGCGGTGTAGTGGTGTTTTTGCCGCAGATTTTGATTCTATTTTTATTTATTTTGCTGCTAGAAGAGTCGGGTTATTTACCACGCGCGGCGTTTTTATTGGATCGCTTGATGTTTAAATCCGGTCTGAGCGGTCGGTCGTTTATTCCGTTGTTGTCGAGTTTTGCCTGTGCTGTGCCAGGGGTGATGGCGACTCGCAGTATTCAAGATCCGCGCGACCGTTTGGCGACGATTATGGTCGCGCCATTGATGACTTGTTCGGCGCGTTTGCCAGTGTATGCGTTGTTAATTGGTGCGTTTATTCCAGCGCAAACGGTGGCAGGGCTGTTTAATTTACAGGGCTTGGTGTTGTTTGCGCTGTATGCGGCAGGCATTGCCAGTGCCTTGGCTGTGTCGTGGCTGATGAAAAAGATCCACCGTGACCGCAGCGAACACGCGTTGCTGTTGGAGCTGCCGAGTTATCGTGTGCCGTCATGGCGCAGTGTCTCGCTGGGGCTGTATGAGCGGGCGAGTATTTTTTTAAAGCGGGTTGGCGGGATTATTTTGGCGCTGACCATTTTGCTGTGGTTTTTAGCCAGCTTTCCTGCACTGCCAGATGGCGCGACGGGATCGGCGATTGATTATAGTTTTGCCGGTCAATTGGGGCATTTGATGGCGCCGATTTTTGCACCGTTGGGCTTTTCTTGGCAGATTTGTATTGCATTAATTCCGGCGATGGCGGCGCGTGAGGTGGTGGTGGCGGCGCTCGGCACGGTGTACGCGTTGTCGGGCAACGATGACATGCTGTCACAACAACTCAGTCCGTTGATTGCCGATCAATGGTCACTGGCGACGGCGTTGTCGTTGTTGGTGTGGTTTGTGTTTGCACCGCAGTGTATTGCGACGCTGGCGACGGTGCGGCGTGAGACGGGTTCGTGGCGGCAGGTGTCGATCATGACTGCGTATCTGTTTGGCTTGGCCTATCTGATGGCGATGCTGACCTATCAGGCGGCAGTCGCGCTGGGCTGGGGCTAGATTCGGATTAGGCCAAAAATCGAGGACAGACAACATGCAAGAAGCTTTTCAAACAATCATTCAAGAAAGCATTGTGCTACTGTTGGTCGGTTGGAGTGTCTGGCAGGTATTGCGGCGTTTTGCGGCGCGTCCGCTGTATCTGGTGCAGTCGCATTTGGCGGCACTGTTGCAACGCTACGGCTGGCCACGCGTGGCGGCATATTTGACGCCCGTTGCCCCGACTGCGGCCGGTTGCAGTCAAGGCTGTGGCGGATGTAGCAGCAATGCTGCGCCGAGTTGCACCAGTCAGGCGGCAACGCCGGTAGACACAGCTGTCACTGACCTTGCACCGAGCGACGTGCGACCGGTGCAGTGGCGTTGAGATGCTATTTTTTACCTGCAAAATCTCAACAGATCTAGCTGCTCCTTGACTTGTTGGCGATAGCATATATTGCTATCATATTTTGCATGAATGCGACCCATAAAAAGACACTGTCGGCGATTTTTGCCAGTCCCACGCCTGCAACCCTTGAATGGCGCAGGATAGAGTCTTTGTTCCTTGCACTTGGGGCGCAAACGGTAGAAGGTAATGGCTCGCGAGTTCGATTTGAGCTGAATGGTGTTATTGCATCCTTTCATCGGCCACATCCGCAAAAGGAAGCAAAACCCTACCAAGTCCGCGACGCCAGAGAGTTTTTAACTCAAGCAGGAGTGCAGCCATGAATATCATGTCCTATCAAAATTATGCCGCCAAAATCGAATACAGTGATGAGGACGCTTGCTTTGTTGGCCATATTGCGGGTATTCGAGATGTGGTTGGCTTTCACGGGGAGTCGGTTACTGAGCTTCGACAAGCATTTGAAGACGCCGTGGACGATTATGTGGCCACTTGCGAAAAATTAAACCGGAAACCGCAGCGCCCTTATTCGGGTAAAGTCATGCTGCGGATTGAGCCTAGCATCCATGCGCGTGTTGCCATGCAAGCAGCAGCTCAAGGCAAAAGTCTGAATGCATGGGCGCAAGATGTACTGTTACGAGCAGTATCGGTTTAGCGTCTCGTATTAACACCGGCACCGACATTAATCCGGCCAACATTGGCACCGACCTGTACGCCATGACGATTAACGCTAGCGCCAGCACCCACAAATGGCAATTTTACCCCGACATTAATGCCACGATCCGCTGACTGATGATGTGTTTGATGATGACGATACTCGCTTCTTAAACGGTCTCGCCGTTGTGCCATACGTTGCTCACGGCGCTCGACCGCACGGTCAAGCCGACGTTCTTGGGCATGAATCACCGCCAATTCGGTGCGGTCAAACGCGCGTTCAAGTGCGGTATTGTGAGGATTAGCATAGCTGGTCATGGCGGATAAGCCCAAAACTGTACCGAATAACAGAGGATATAGTGTCATGCGTCGCTCCTTATTGTGATCACTGCGATGAATTTTGATCCTAATCAATCCGCTGTGTAGATGCTGTAGGTCACTGTGTAGAACATGTAAGCAGAACAATCGCTTTTCTGGCAAAATAGACAGATTGTCTTGCTGTTGCTGTGCATGGTCTGTCTATGAAATTGCTCCGTTTACACGCGCTTCCTGAAGGGTTTAGCCTGCCGCCGACTGCGGTCACGATTGGTAATTTTGACGGGGTGCATGTCGGTCATCAGGCGATGATCGCGGCACTGCAAAGCATTGCACAGCAACAACAATTGAAAACACTGGTCATGGTGTTTGAACCGCAACCATTAGAGTTTTTTAAAGGACTCGACGCACCACCACGCATCACCGCATGGCGTGAAAAAATCGAACTACTGCGTGACCTTGGTGTGGATTACATCGTGTCGGTACGCTTTGATCAGGCGTTTCGCTCGCTGACCGCGCAAGCCTTTGCTGATCTGCTCAAGCATCGCCTAAACGCGCAAAGTCTGATTATTGGCGATGATTTCCGCTTTGGTTGTGATCGCGCTGGTGATCGTGAGTTTTTGATGCAATATGGCTTTCCGGTTGCGTCACTGCCGACCATCGAAATCGACGGTGGGCGAGTCAGCTCGACGCGGATTCGGCAGTGTTTGCAAGACGGTGATTTTGTACAGGCGGCGCATTTGCTCGGTCGGCCTTATACGATTACCGGACGTGTGCAGTACGGCGATCAGATTGGCCGGACGATTGATTTTCCGACCGCCAATGTCGCCTTGAATCGCTTAAAGCCTTGTCTACATGGGATTTATTCGGTGGAAATGCAGACGTTAAGCGGTGCGACGTTGCCAGAACGGGTCAACGGCGGGGTGCTGGGTTATGCACCAGATCGGCTGTATGGGGCGGGGCATCTCGGCACGCGGCCAGCGTTAGAGGGCATTGTGCCGTTGACGTGGCGGCTGGAGGTGTTTTTGCCGAAAGCGTCGGCCAATTTGTACGGCTTGCGGGTCAAGGTGCGGTTTTTGCACTTTTTACATGGTGAAATCAAATACCCGTCGTTTGATGCGCTCAAAGACGGGATTCAAGATGATGTGAAGAAATTGTTGGCGTGGCGTGAAGACAATGCTGGCGCGGGTATTTAGTCGGACAGATTGAAAACGTCAAAAGGTCGCGCACTATGAGCAACATACCTAACACAAGCACCACCCTGATTGACCCAGACAATCCGTCAACGACTGAGGCGTTTTGGCAAGGTGCGCTGTTAAAGCGTGCGGGGCAGCCAATTGGAGTGGTTAAACGGTTTTTGCTTGGTTACTTCGCTCTCGACTGATTACAACCATGATTGCTAACACTTTAAAAAATACCGTTCCATGCCAGATCTCATAGACCATCACGCCAATTGTCAGAGCTACCAGCCCATATACGACAGCTTTGGAAATATTTTTGCTCAATATGATCCAGAGCCAAGTCGCCATACAAAGGCTTGTTGCTGTCCAAAAAAATAGCGATGAAGGCAAAAAAGCCGTTCTTTCAAAAGAGGTGTGTGCATTAAACAGGATGTTTTGCCCAAGCAACCGACTTGCCACAATATTCAGTAAGATGAGCATTGGTAGGCTGTAAAAAAGATACCTCAAATAGTCCCAAACGGTTAAACGTCGTCCCTTGCCTGCCGTCAGCATCAGATGTCCTATCAGTTAAAATGGTCGCGTTGTGAACAAAATTAATGCTAGCCGACATACTTAGCATAGCAATACGACTGCCGTCACCCCATCACTCCTAATTTCTGGCAAAATAGCCCGCCCACTATGATTGTGGGTAGCCGTTAGAACCGGCGTTGACCATTTTCCAGTGTGATTTGCCAGACGGGTTGACCCGCTGGTCGATCCAAAACACGAGTTGCAATCATGAGCGATGAACAAAACAGCGGTGTAGACTACAAACCGACCCTAAACCTGCCGGATACCGAGTTTGCCATGCAAGGCCAACTGGCCAAGCGCGAACCGCAATGGCTGGCCGAGTGGCAAGCCGACGGCCTGTATCAGCAGATCCGTGCCACGCGCGCCGGTGCGCCCAAATACATCCTGCACGATGGCCCTCCATACGCCAACGGGCAAATCCACATTGGGCATGCAGTCAACAAAGTTCTAAAAGACATTATTATAAAATCCAAAACCTTATCCGGCTTCGATGCGCCGTATGTGATGGGTTGGGATTGTCATGGCCTGCCCATCGAACTGAAAGTCGAAGAAAAAGTCGGCAAAGTCGGTGTCAAAGTCGATGCGGCAACTTTCCGCGCCGAATGTCGCAGCTACGCCGCCGCACAAGTCGAGCTACAAAAAGCTGATTTTCAGCGTCTAGGCGTGATCGGTGATTGGGATCATCCGTATCTGACCATGAACTTTCAGCAAGAAGCCGACACCGTGCGTGCACTCGCCAAGATCGTCGCAAATGGTCATGTACAAGCCGGTCTAAAACCAGTCAACTGGTGCTTGGATTGTGGTTCAGCGTTGGCTGAAGCTGAAGTCGAATACGAAGATAAAAAATCTGATGCGATTGATGTTGGCTTTACTGTCAAAGACTTAGCTGACTTATCCACAAGAGTCGGTGTGGCTGTGGATAACTTATCTACTGTGGATATCGTGATCTGGACGACCACGCCGTGGACATTACCCGCCAACCAAGCGGTCGCCTTAAACGCCGAGATCGACTACCAGTTGATTCAGGCACAAGGTGAGCAGGGCACTGCGCAACTGATTCTGGCGGCTGATTTGGTCGAGAGTGCCTGTGAGCGTTATGCACTGCAAGACGTGCAAGTGCTGGCGAGTTTTAAAGGTCAGACGCTCGAAGGCGTGCAGCTCCAGCATCCGTTTATTGCTGCCCGTCAAGTGCCGGTGATCTTGGGTGAACACGTCATCGCCACCAGCGGGACTGGCGCGGTACATACCGCCCCCGGCCATGGCGTGGACGACTATAAAGTCGGGCTGCAATACGGCCTAAAAGTCGATAACCCAGTCGGCGGCAATGGCGTATACCTGCCAGAAGCGCCGGTGTTTGCCGGTCAGCATATCTATAAAGCCAACCCACAAATCCTTGAGCTGCTCAAAGAAAACGGCAAGCTGTGGGCGCATGTCGTCATCAAACACAGCTACCCGCACTGCTGGCGGCACAAAACCCCGATCATCTTCCGTGCCACACCGCAGTGGTTTATTAACATGGAAGTGCAGGGGCTGCGCCAAGCGTCGTTGGATGCGATCAAGGGCGTGCAATGGATTCCTGAATGGGGTCAAAACCGCATCGAAGCGATGCTGGAAGGCCGTCCCGATTGGTGTATCTCGCGGCAACGCACGTGGGGCGTGCCGATTGCGTTTTTTGTGCATCAAGACAGCGGCGCATTGCATCCTGATACCTTGAGCTTGATGGAGCAGGTCGCACAACGCATCGAAGCCGGTGGCATTCAAGCATGGTTTGATCTAGATGCGCGTGAGTTGATCGGCGATGACGCAGCGCACTACAACAAGTGCAGCGACACGCTGGATGTGTGGTTTGATTCGGGCGTGACCCATTACGCGGTGTTGGATCAGCGCGACGAGTTGCAATCGCCTGCCGACTTATACCTTGAAGGTTCTGATCAGCATCGCGGCTGGTTCCAGACCTCGCTGCTGACTGGGATTGCGATCAATCAACGTGCGCCGTTTAAACAGGTGCTGACACATGGTTTTGTGGTGGATGAAAAAGGCCACAAAATGTCCAAATCCAAGGGCAACGTGATCACCCCACAAGACGTAATCAAAAAAAGCGGCGCGGATATTTTGCGCTTCTGGATTGCCTCGACCGATTACCGCTACGAAATGGCTGCGGGCGATAAAGTGTTTGCCGGTGCGATTGATGGCTATCGGCGTATTCGCAACACGGTGCGGTTTTTGCTGGCCAATCTGAACGGCTTTGTGCCGTCACAGCACGCGCTGCCAGTCGATCAACTGATTGAGCTGGATCAATACATCATCCGCCGTGCCGCACAAGTGCAAGCACAGATTCAAGCCGCCTATGACGCGATGGATTTTCACCAAGTCACCGTGCTGCTGACCAGCTTCTGTGCCAGTGATTTGGGTGGCTTTTATCTGGATATTATCAAAGATCGCCAATACACCACGCAGGCCGATTCCGTGGCGCGTCGCTCGGCGCAGACTGCGCTGTATCATTTGACCCAAGCCTTTGTACGCTGGATGTCGCCGATCTTGAGCTTTACCGCGCAAGAAGCATGGTCAGCGTTGGCCGAAACCAGCAGCAAGTATGTGTTTACCGCCGAATGGTACGCCCTGCCGGTGGTCGATGTGGCGGCACAGATCAGCGATGCCGATTGGCAAACCATTTTGCAGGTCAAAGCCGCGGTCAATAAGCAGATCGAAAACGCGCGTAATGCCAAACTGATCGGCGCAAACCTATCGGCGCAAGTTGTCCTTTGGGCAGATGAGCGCTTACAAACTGTGCTGGCCAAGCTGGGTGATGAGTTACGTTTTGTGTTGATTACCAGTGCCGCACGGGTAGAAACGTTTACTGAGCAAGGGGAAGCAACTGAACTGACAGGCTTACGCGTGCAAGTCAGCCCAGCCGATGGGGTGAAATGTGCGCGCTGTTGGCATGTGCGGCCAGACGTCGGTACACACGCGGCGCATCCAGAAATTTGCGGCCGTTGCGTGGATAACGTGACCGGCAGCGGTGAGGTGCGCCACTATGCTTAATTTGAGTGGATTGCGTACCGGTTGGAACAGCAAAAATGCGCTTTGGCTATTGCTGTCATTGCTGGCGATTGTCATTGATCAGTGGACGAAGTCGATTGCGGTGGCGCATTTGGTCTACGCGCAACCGGTTCCGGTCATGCCGATGCTGAACTGGACGCTGCTGCATAATTATGGTGCGGCGTTTAGCTTCTTGTCGGATGCGGGCGGCTGGCAGCGCTATTTTTTTACCAGCCTCGCTTCGGTGGTGTCGGTGATTTTTGCCGTGTGGTTGCTGCGCCTGCCCAAAAACACTGTGGTACTCGCGGCCGCGTTATCGCTGATTTTGGGTGGTGCAATCGGCAATCTGATTGACCGCGTCACTTTGGGTTATGTGGTGGATTTTATTCACGTCTACTACAACGATTCGCATTTTCCAGCGTTTAATATCGCCGATAGTGCCATTACGCTTGGGGTGATTTTGATGCTGATTGACACGTTTTTTTTGGAAAAACATCGCCTCGCCCAACAAGCGAACTCAACCCAAGATCAAGCCTAAGATCACACCCAAGACTGAGTGAAAGGATGTTGTATGACTGATTTTATCAATCCAAACGAAGATACCCGTATTGCGCAGGGTTCGCGGGTGTCGCTGCATTTTTCGGTCGCATTGGAAAATGGCCTTGAAATCGACAACACGCGCAGCCGCACTGAGCCGGTGGAATTAACCATTGGCGATGGTAACTTGCTGGAAGGCTTCGAAAAAGCTCTACTCGGTCTACGGGCGGGCGACCGTCGTACCGTGCATTTGCCGCCGGAAGATGCATTTGGGCAGTGGAACGCGGACAACGTACAGACCTTTGATACGGTGAAGTTTGGTGAGCGTCCGGTGCTTGATCAGGTAATTGAGTTTGAGGACAAAGCCAAGACCACGCTGGCTGGTGTGGTCAAGTCAGTCAACGACGACGTGACTGAGGTGGATTTTAATCATCCTCTGGCCGGTCGTAACGTGGTGTTCGAGGTCGAAATCGCTCGGGTCACGCCTGCGGGGCAGAGTGGTTTAAAGTTGTTGTAACGATTGTTGTAAAAAACTATCTGACTGTGTGGCCTGTGGTTGCACAGTTGATCAGTCAACAAGATTTTGGTAGGTCTATTTCTAGTCGTACCCAAGAGATGAAAAGCATGAATATCTTTAAATATCAAAACCCTGTGCTATCAGCAGGTATTGCGATCTCATGTTTTTTAGCACCCATAGTGTCCATTGATTATAGAAAATCGCAAAATATGTCCTTTTTAGATGAAGGATTGTTTACCTTGTTATTAGCCGCGATATTTTTTTCCGTCTGGCTTTTGGCTTATTACATTTTCAGGAAGGTGCGTACAGTTTTACGGGGTCGTGCCCAGAAGTGACTTGTAGCGCATATTCAACTCACCGTATGAGCCGAATATGGGTGTTAATGAGCTTGTTCAGTAGGCCGCGCCTGAGCTTCAAACCTTAAAATCATCCCCCAAATACACTTGGCGAACCAAATCATTCGCCAAGATCTCTGCTGCACTGCCTTCGGCAATCACAGAGCCTTCGCTGACGATATAAGCCTTTTCGCAGATCGCCAACGTTTCGCGTACGTTATGATCGGTGATTAAAATCCCAATCCCACGTGCACTCAGGCGTTCAATAATATTTTTAATATCACCGACTGAGATTGGATCAACTCCCGCAAAGGGTTCATCGAGTAGCATAAACTTTGGTTCAGCCGCCAATGCCCGCGCAATCTCTGCACGTCGCCGTTCGCCACCAGAAACACTCATACCCAGAGAATTGCGAATATGGGTAATGCTAAACTCTTCGAGTAGCTCCTCAAGTCGTGCTTGTTGTTGTTGTTTATTCAGATCTTTGCGGGTTTGTAGCACGGCTAAAATATTATCAGCGATGCTGAGTTTGCGAAAAATCGAGGCTTCTTGCGGCAAATAGCCCAAGCCATGTCTGGCACGTTGGTGCATGGCCAGATCAGATAAATCTTTGCCATCTAATAAAATACACCCGCGATCCATCCGTACCAAACCGACCAGCATGTAAAAACTGGTGGTTTTGCCCGCACCGTTAGGCCCAAGTAAACCGACGATCTGACCGCTGTGCAGTTTAAACGACACGTCTTTCACCACCAATCGCTTGTTGTAGCTCTTGGCCAAATGCCGAATTTCCAGATATTGGACGACAGGGACGGCGGTCATGGGCACACTCAACGGCTTTTGGCGGGGGTGACGACTGGGTTTTGATTCGGTGGAATCACGATTTTAACTCGATTTTGGGTGTTGCCAAGTGCTTCGACATCGCCTTCGGTGATGCTGTAGCGGATCGAGTTACCACTAAAGCGTGCACCATCTTGGGTTAGCAAGGCATTGCCGGTTAAGGTAACGATACCCGCTTGAGCGTCGTATACCACACTCTGGCCTTCACCGCGTGCGATGCCTTTATCATCGCTGATTTGCTGCTGAAAACGTGCCGGACGACCTTTAGCAGTCGCATCTTTGATGCTGCGGTCAGCGGTCAGATTGACCACGATGCTGTCGGCTTCGATGCGCACACTGCCTTGGGTAATCAGGACGTTGCCAGTATAAGTGGTAATACCGCTACGCTCGTTATACGTGGCTCGATCCGCCTCTAGGCTAACCGGTTGGTTTTGGTCGCTGGGTAGGGCGTATGCGACGGTCAGTGGCATGCTGACACAGCAGAGTAGGACTAAGCGGGACAGTCGGTTAAGGACGTGAAGCAGGGGCATATTCGATCCGAATTCGGTTAAGTTGATAGTCACCTTGGCTGAGGTCTGCGCGTAAGCCTTGACTGTTGATCAGACCTTGTGAATTGATCACTTGTACGGGTTGATCGGTTTCGATCTGGCGAGTTTTAGGATAGCCGATCAGTTGTGAGGTGTTAAAGCGGGTTGCTTGCTGATTGGTGGGATTGATGTGGCTGATCTGTACGCCACCGTTCAACAGGATTTTTTGATTTTGCTCTGACAGTTCAGCGTGGGCAGCCGTTAAAATCACCCGTTGTTGGCCATTTTGATACCAAATGCTGTCGATTTGATCCAGTTCAGTCCGGTTGGTTGCCCCAAAATGACGCAGTTCAGCCGCACGTGTAGTGGCTTGCAGTTGTCCTTGTGCATCGGTCTGTAACAGTTGAATGTCACGCGCTGAATAAGCAATCCCTTGACTGAGACTGGCATCAAGCTGCACCTGTTGGCCACTTTGCCAATAGTACCAGCCAGAATATGCCGCCACCACAGCGGCAATCAGGTAGAGCAGACGAGTATCCATTGGTGGCCAAACGAACCTCGTTTAAAAGATGTGAAACAACCTGGCCGCCTGCGTCAGATTATGCGCCGCGTACCGCCAAAAAACGTTCCAGCATCGTATCATATTGGCCTTTGGCGTGCAGAATCACATCACATAACTCACGCACCGCCCCGCGTCCACCACTGGCTTGTGTGACCAAATGCGCCCGTCGCCGAACTTCATGATGTGCGTTCGGTACAGTCACGGCTAGTCCTGCCATGGCGAGCGCACCGAGATCTGGCCAATCGTCACCCATATATGCACAATCGGTTGGCAGGACATTCAGCTGGCGACAGGCTTCGGCCAATGCGATGCCTTTATCTTCACGGCCTTGCACCACCAGATCAACACCCAGTGAATCCATACGTTGCTTGACGATATTGCTGGTGCGACCGGTGATGATGACGATCTTCACATCACACTCTTGTACCAGTTTCATGCCCAGACCATCGCGCACGTCGAAGGCTTTAATTTCTTCACCACTATTGCCAAAAATCAATCGGCCATCGCTCAGGATGCCATCGACATCAAGTGCCAAGACTTGAATGTGCCGCGCCCGTTCTAAAATTGCATATGAAGCCATTTAGCCTACTCCTGCTTCTAAAATGTCATGCATATGAAGCGCACCCACAGGTTTATTGTCATCATCAACGACAATTAGATTGTTGATGTACATTTCGTGCATGATTTTAAGTGCATCTGCTGCGAGCATATCAGTACTTAAGTCGATTTTGACAGGGTTTTTGGTCATAAAATCCGATACAGTGGCAGTAAGATCCGAGTGAGTGGCAAGATAGCGCCGGAGATCTCCATCCGTGAACACGCCAACCAAATACCCATCATCTGATACCACGGCGGTAATGCCGAGTCGCTTTGCCGTAATCTCTAGCAGCGTCTCTCTAATCGTACAGTGCCGTTGCACGCTGGGTAGCGCACTGTCTGTATGCATGATTTGAGCGACACGAACCAACAAGCGTTTACCGAGTGAGCCAGCAGGATGTGACAGGGCAAAGTCATCTTTGGTAAAGCTGCGAGCATTCAGCAGAGCAACGGCTAGTGCATCACCGAGTGCTAATGTTGCGGTGGTACTGGACGTTGGGGCTAAGCCAAGCGGGCACGCTTCTCGCAGATTGCCGAGCGTCAACGCGACGGTTGCTTGTTTAGGAAGTGCGCCTTTGGCATGTTGACTGATACTGATGAGTGGGATCGCATAATGCTGAACCACTGGAATCAACATCATGATTTCATCACTTTGTCCTGAGTTTGAAATGGCAATCAGTACATCACCACGCACCAGCATCCCGAGGTCGCCATGGGCAGCTTCACTGGGGTGCATAAAAAAAGAAGGTGTCCCTGTTGAAGCAAATGTTGCGGCGATTTTGCGGCCAATATGCCCAGATTTGCCCATACCGGTAATCACCACTCGACCTGTACATGCCAAAATTAACTCACAGGCCAGCTCAAACCGATGATCTAATTCGGCATATAATACGTCGAGTGCTTGGCGCTCAGTCTGAATGGTTTGGCGTGCGCTAGCAAGGTAAGTGGTGGTGGTAATAGGTTTCGTCACGTCTGATTCCTGAGTTGCTGGTTCTGTGCTGCATATTACAGTGTAATCAAAAAAGACCTGCTAAAACATAAAACCTGGTTGCTGCGAGTATATATTTTGCGAGGGTTATTATTGTGATGCTGGGTCTTCCAGTATATTTGTTGTCAACATGCTGTAAAAAACGTGTGCCTTCCTCATGCTAGAACAGCAAAACCTTATACAGTAGTCGGCGACAATTCCACTGCACACTCATCTGTAAACCACAAGAATCTGTTACCCCAACTGCCCAACACAGTGCTACCATTTTCGGCTGGTGGTTTGATGATTTGGGTAGAGGGAACACAGCATGTTAATTCAGCGCGGGGGCTTGCGAGTCGTGGTCGGTTTGGGCAAAACCGGATTGTCAGCCGTCCAGTATTTATCGGCGCAAGGCTATCCGGTCGCTGTCAATGACACCCGCCTGACCCCACCAAACGTCGCTGAAATTCCCGAAGGCGTCGATTGTCATTTTGGTGGACTTGATCAAGCCCTGTTGTGCCGTGCCGAAGAGATTATTTTAAGCCCCGGCATTTCAGCGAATGAACCGGAATTACAAGCCGCACAACGCCTAGGCGTGTCGATCATTGGTGATATCCAACTGTTGCGCCGTGCGACGAATGTGCCGATTGTCGCAATCACCGGCTCCAACGCCAAAAGCACCGTCACCACCTTGGTCGGTGATATGGCACGCGACGCGGGCAAGCGGGTCGCCGTTGGCGGCAATCTGGGTACACCCGCGCTGCAACTGCTCGATAATGACCCCGAACTGATCGTATTAGAACTATCCAGCTTCCAACTCGAAACCACCTCGCACCTGAATGCCGCCGTCGCGGTTGTATTGAACATGAGCGAAGACCATCTGGATCGCCATGGCAACATGCTGGCCTATCACCAAGCCAAACACCGGATTTTTCAGGGTTGTCAGCGTTATGTGATCAATCGTGATGACCCACTGACCCGTCCGCTGATTTCCGATGACACGCCGTGTGTCAGCTTTGGCTTAAATGCGCCAGATATGCAGCAGTTTGGCGTGTTGCGCGATGCTGATGGTACGGCGTGGCTTGCGCGTGGGCGTGAGCGCTTGCTGAAGGCCAGTCTGATGAAAATCAAAGGTAATCACAATATCGCCAACGCGCTTGCGGCACTGGCACTCGGCGAAGCGGTCGGTTTGCCGCTCGCCAGTATGTTGGAGACGCTACAGCAGTTTGGTGGATTGTCACATCGCTGTCAGTTTGTGGCAGAGCAGGCCGGTGTGAGTTTCTATAATGACTCGAAGGGCACCAATGTCGGCGCGACATTGGCGGCGATTGAAGGACTCGGCGCAGCACTCGCACCACAACAGCAGCGCTTGGTGGTGATGTTGGGCGGTGTCGGTAAAGGCCAAGACTTTAAACCGCTACGGGCGGCCTTGACACGTTATGCGCGGGCGGTGGTGTTGATCGGTGAGGATGCCGACAAAATTGCCACGGCCATTGGTAACCAGATCGCCCAAGTACATGCCCTGAGTTTAGCCGATGCGATTGCTCAGGCGCGTTTGTTGGCACAAGCCGGTGATGCGGTGTTGTTCTCGCCCGCCTGTGCCAGCTTTGATATGTTCTTAAATTATGAAGAACGCGGGGCGCAATTTATGGCACAGGTACAGGCCGGAGCAGCCACATGATGCAGCGTTTGGCAGGTTTTTGGCAGCAGTTTGCCCAGTGGCCACACTTACGAGATGAGTTAACTGCTCGCCGCATGATGATTTTTGCGGTGCTGGCACTGCTGTGTATTGGCACCACCATGATCGCGTCGGCGTCGATGCCGTTTGCGGCGCAGCGCATGGGCGATCCGCTGTATTTTATTACCCGTCAGATGATTTATTTGGTGGCAGCGGCGGCCGTTGCCTTC
Organism: Moraxellaceae bacterium; assembly: GCA_049301135.1. Taxonomy (GTDB): domain Bacteria; phylum Pseudomonadota; class Gammaproteobacteria; order Pseudomonadales; family Moraxellaceae; genus JAYXXU01. Next base: position 46,131 of record JBAQKP010000044.1, read on the forward strand.
GTTGCGATTCGAATCCCGCTAAAGTTTTGGTTTTCACAGACGTTTCTGTGGTGGCTGATCGTGCTGGCCTTGCTGGGTGCAGTATTGATTTTTGGTCAAAGCATCAACGGCAGTAAGCGTTGGCTGTCGGTGGCAGGGATTAATTTTCAGCCGTCTGAGTTGGCCAAATTTGTGATGGTGCTGTTTACTGCAGATTATGTGGTGCGCCGTTCCGATGAAATTCGCTTTAGTTGGACAGGATTTTGGCGCTTGTGTATTCCGATGGCATCGGTGTTGGTGTTGCTGCTGCTAGAGCCAGACTTGGGTGCGAGTGTGGTGGTGGTCGCCAGTATGATGGCAGTGTTTTTTTTGGCGGGTGCACCCGCACGGCAGTTTTGGTTCTTATTTATCGGTGCATTGGGTGCACTGATGATGGCGATTTTGTTAGAGCCCTATCGTTTAAAGCGGCTGACCTCGTTTGCCAATCCGTGGGACGATACACTGGGTTCAGATTACCAATTAAAACAAAGCCTGATTGCCTTCGGTCGTGGTGAATGGACGGGTACGGGGTTGGGGCATAGCGTGCAAAAACTGTCTTACCTGCCGGAAGCGCACACCGATTTTATGTTGGCGATTATTGGTGAGGAACTGGGTTTTGTGGGCATTTGCCTGCTGTTTGGCCTGTTGTTCATACTGGTCAGTAGTGCGATGCGGATCGGCCATCGGGCGCTATTCAATCAGCATTTACGCGCCGGTTATTTGGCGTATGGCATCTCGGTGATTTTTTTGCTACAGATTTTGGTCAATGGCGGGATGAATATGGGTATGTTGCCGACCAAAGGACTGACCTTGCCATTTATCAGTTATGGCGGGACATCGCTGATGGTCTGTATGCTAATGGTGGCGGTGCTGTTGCGGATTGATCAGGAAACACAGAAAGTCGCGCCCAAAACCGCCCGCGATGCCTACGGGGTCTAGCGCCACACAGGTGCTGATTTTAGCTGGATCTGCGCCGGATAATCCGTGGAATGCCGAGGGTTTTGCGGCGTTCCCATAGGGTTTTGCGGCTGATGCCCAGTTGCTCCGCCAATTGGGTTTCGTTGAGCTTGGGTTCGAGCTGGCGCACCAATTCAATAAACTGCTGCTGCAATAGGCTGCCATTGCTGGCAGGCATCGGTTCAGTGAGTAGCGGGATATCGTCATCAAACGCTAAGGCCGACAAGCCTGTTGCGGTCAGTTTTGCGGCGGGGGTCGCACTGCGGTGTGCCTGCGCAGGCAGCATCTCCGGTAGGCGAATCAAGCGGGTCGGAATCAGCCGGTCTTTGCACATGATCACTGCATATTCGAGCACGTTTTGTAGCTCACGAATATTACCCGGCCAATGGTGTTGTTTAAGACGATGCAGCGCATCAGCGCAAAGGCCGTCAATTTGTTTGGCGTGTCGGTGGCAAAGTTGCTGAATAATACTCTCAATTAACAGGCTGAGATCATGCCCACGCGCGGACAGTGGCGGTAGATTGAGTGCCACCACGTTCAATCGAAAAAACAAATCCGCCCGAAACTGCCCATCGTTGACCATCTGTTCGAGGTTACGATGCGTTGCGGCGATCAGTCGAATATCGACTTTGCGGGTTTCGTGGGTGCCGAGTCTGCGAATCTCACGTTCTTGTAGTAGACGCAGTAAGCGTGCTTGCGCATCCAACGGCAGTTCGCCGATTTCGTCCAAAAACAGCGTGCTTTGATCAGCGGCTTCGACTAAGCCTTTACGGCTGCTGTTCGCGCCGGTAAACGCGCCTTTTTCATGCCCAAATAACTCATCTTCCATCAGACTATCGGGAATCGAGGCGCAATTGACCGCAATCATCGGAAACTTGGCGCGTGGGCTGAGTTGGTGCAGGGCGCGGGCGACCAGTTCCTTGCCAGTACCCGATTCGCCTTGGATCAACACGGTGGTGGCCAACGGCGCAACGGTGCGGATCTCATCGTAGAGCTTTAGCATGGCTGGACTTTCACCAATCATGCCGAGTGTGTGTACGGGTATCTGTGGGTTACGGCTGAGCGGTGCGCGTTTTAAAGTGCTATCAATCGCGACTAATAGCTCTTGATGGTCAAATGGTTTAATCAAATAATGCACGGCACCCGCCCGCATCGCCGCAACCGCATCCCGCGTATCGCTGTAGCTGGTCATGATCAATACGGGGGTTGGACGCGCCAATTCAATCAGGCTGGTTCCTGCTGCACCGGGTAAGCGTACATCACTGATGATCAGATCAAATTGTGATAAGTCATGTTGGCACGCGCTATCGACACAGGCCGCTTCACTGACACGATGGCCGTGCCGCTCCAACATTCGGCGTAAGTTTTGCCGAATCAGCGCCTCATCTTCAACGATCAGCAGTGCCGCACTCATCACAACTCCTCTGCTGCATAGATCGCGGGTAGCGTGATTTGTACAATCACGCCGCGGCCTTGGTCATAATCGGTTTTGTCGATTAATTGGATACGGCCGCCATGACTGCCAATGATACCCTGAACCAACGACAAACCAAGCCCTGTGCCTTGTCCATACTGCTTTGTGGTGACAAACGGTTCAAATAGCTTACCGCGTAGCTCATTGTTCGGCAGTCCACTGCCATCATCTTCGATTTCGATGTGAATATGTTGGTTATTTTGGTGCGCGCTGATGTGGATTCGGATGCTGTCGGGTGCAGGCTGTTGCAGGCTGGCATCAATCGCATTGCCAAATAAATTAATAAACACCTGATGCAGTTGTGGCCCATAACCCGCAACCTGTAGTTCTGGCTCAATCGCATTAATAAACCGAATCGGTTTGCGTTGTCCCATACGGGTCAGGCTGATCGACTCCTCGACCAATGCACGGAGTCCCAGCCGCTGTTGCTGCGCTTGATCCAGCCGGTCGGTGCGGGCATAGCCGACCAATGCGTTGACGATGCTGCGAATCCGTTGGGTTTGTTCGAGGATTTTTTGGCTGGTATCTTGGATCTCAGGGTCGTCAAAGTCTGCTTCCAGATTCTGGGCGAGACCCGCAATCCCCGTGACTGGATTGCCGATTTCGTGCGCCACCCCTGCCACCAGACGGCCAATCGCGGCCAGTCGATCTTGGTGGGTCAGTTGTTTTTCCAGTTCGGCGATTTTGGTGACATCCTCAATCACCAGCACTTGATTTTGGTCATCTGGTTCGCCGACTGTCGCGCGTTGTAGATTGACCAAATAATGCCGCTCATCATGTTGCACCGCGAGCCGATAGGTTTGCTGTTGTGTGTCCAACATAAACTGCATCAGCACGCTGCCCCAGACATTTGGGATGTCGCCCAGCCGCCAGCCGACCACCTCATCACCAAAATCAGTCAACTCCGCCATCATGCGATTCCAACTCATGATGGTAAATTGCGCATTCACCGAGCATACCCCAATCGGCAGTTCGTGCAGCATTTGCCGGTGAAAACGCCGTAACGCATCGAGTTCGGCTGCTGTACCGGAGAGCAGGCTGTTTTGTTGCTCGTCATCGAGGCGTTGTTCGAGCGCATGGCGTACCGCAATCGGCGGCAGATCCAGTCGTGCATGATAGGGCAGCGCCCGATCCAACAAATCTTGTGATACCGCAGGGCCGAGTAGCGCGGATAAATTGAAATTTAAGCGTTCACGCAGCCGTGTCAGTTGGCTAGGACGTTGTTCATCCCAACTGAGATTCAGATCTTGCAAGGCGTGTTGTAGTTGTTGTGCCGCGATGGCTGCACCCAGTGGCTTACTCAGCGCGGTCTCGATATCCTCGACACACACGGCTCGAATATCCCAGCGTTGTACCCGCAACATCGGCTCAGGATCATACACTGCGCATTCCAAGGCACGCACCTGCTCCGCTGTGGTTTGTTGAGTCAGCATCGACCCGATTATCAAGCCAAACGACGACAGCCCCAACGTGACAATACTCATCTCGATCTGAGGCAGCACCGGAGACTGGCCATACAGCAATGCTAACAGTGACCAGTCCAGTTGCAGCGGTTGATAAACCGCCAACTGTAACAACGACCAACTGGCGATCCCCAACACTAAGCTGAGCAAACAACCGATATCATTGGCACGCGGCCAAAACAACACCCCAATCAGCGCGGGCAGTAACACCAAAAAACCACTCAGCGCACTAATCGCAATCGGCACGATGGCAGAATCGCGCAACAACACAAACAGCGAACAGGCCAACGCAGCGAGTAAGCCGAGTAGCCAAAATTTGCGTTCACGCACATAGCTTTCGAGGGTGTTTTGCCGCTGATTGGGCTGATAAAATTCACTGATAAAATGATTAAACGCCATGCTAGACAACGCCAGCAAGCCAATCATCAAGCTACTACACAGCGCCGATAAAATCGCAATATAAAACAACAGCGACAACCATGGCCGCTCCAGTGCCAGCACCACGTTTTGTAGCATCTGTTCCGGCTGTGCGGTCAAACCTAGCTTAATCGCTGCCCACATTAGAATCGGCACAATCACCGCCAATGGCAACAAATACAGCGATACCCCCCAGCTCATTTTTTTCATTTCATCGGGGCGATTATTCTCCACAAAAATAGACTGATACATATGCGGCATCAAAATCGCAAAGAACGAAAATAAAAACACCGCCAATTGCCACGAGCCAGAATTCATCGGCTCAAATAAGCGCTGCACATCAGCAGGATGTTGGGTCAGCCAAGCGGATAAATCCGCCCAGCCATCAAACACCCAGAGCAGGCAGGCCAGCGCCAAAATGATTAAAAACCCCATTTTAAGCAGCGATTGCAGCGCAATCACCAACATCAACGGCTTGTTGTTACGGTATTCGGTATTGGTGACCAAGCGCTGCACATACAATAAGAATAAAATTAACACAACGTAAACGGTCAGCGTGTGATGCAGTTTTCCGCCAAATGCGCACACCACATGATCCAGTACCAAGATTTGCATGGCAAAATAAATCAGAGTGATCACCAGTAAAAAACTGGTCGATAATTGCCCGACGAGGCGATTTTTATAGCGAAAGGCCAATAAATCGGGGACAGAAATCAATTGGTAATTTTTAACCAACCGCAAGATCGGCTCAAGCAGCACGGGCGCACACAAAAACAACGCTGAGATGCCGATCAGATAGGCCAGATAGTTAAAGCCTTCCAGATAAGCCGCACCGGGTAAGATATAAATGCCCCAAGCCGCTAAAGCAACCCCAACCGCCAGCGTATGTAAGCCAGAGTGGTGCATCAGTCTGTGCAGGAATTTACCGCGTGCGACAGCGCGTACCAGCAGCATCAGCAACACAAAATACAGCACACTGAGCGGCACCAGCCAGTGCTTAATCAGCAACAGATCCGACCAGTGTTCAGCCATGAGAAGGGTGTTCCGCCCGCATGCTCCAAAAGCAACCGAGGATAATCAGCGCCCATAGGCCAGCGGGCATCAGCCAGCCGTGCGGCAGTCGCATCGCCAGTTGTGCCACCAGTGGCGGCAGCATAAACACGCCGAACACCACCAAAAGAATCATTCGACTCACATACATCTTGATCTGATTCCGTTCGCTGATCGGTTGCTGGTACGTTACTGGTACACCCCATCCAATCTCACCTGTCGCTGCACGGTCGCCAACTGCCAATGCCGTACGCCATGCTGTAACTGCTGGGCGACTGATCCGGTTTGCGGGTCAGGCTGTCCCAACGCCAGCAGTGCCTGTCGAATCAACGCGCCCGCATGACGATAATCGAGGGCTTGGGCAAGGTTCTGCTTGGAGAGTTTTTGGCCATTGGCATTCATCGCCAGTGGCAGATGTGCGTAGTCTAACCTCGCGACGTTTAAACAGCGTCCCAGCCAAATCTGTCGGGCAGTGTTGTCCAATAAATCAGCGCCACGCACCACCTCGGTCACGCCTTGCGCCGCATCATCGACCACCACCGCCAGTTGATAACTGATGATGCCATCTCGACGTTTTAACACAAAATCGCCGATGCTGTGCTGTAGGTGATCGGATTGCGAGCCTTGAATCAAATCTTTAAAAATAATCGGGAGGTCATCCACTTTGAGCCGAATCGCATTTCCCGTCGGCTCAAGTGCGGCAGCACGACAAGTGGCGGGATAGCGCGTTTGGCCGGAGAGTAATTTGCGGCTACAGGCGCAGGCATAAGTCAGGTCTTGTGCGGCCAGTTGGCTGAGTGCCTGCTCGTATAGATGGAGGCGATCTTGTTGACGCACGACGGGACGGTCAGGACATAATCCAAATGCATCGAGTGCATCTAGAATTTGTTGCTCGGCACCGGCTTGAATTCTTGGAATATCAGTATCTTCAATGCGTACCAGCCATTCGCCGCCGCGTGCTTTGACCTGACAATAACTGGCAATCGCCGTGATCAGGGAGCCAAAATGCAAAGGGCCGGTTGGCGATGGCGCAAACCGACCCACAGGGCGTGCTGAAGCAGGATGCATCTGCAAGCACTAGCCGTGATTTTGCTTTTCTTTAATCTCTGCGAGTGTTTTGCAGTCGATACATTGGGTGGCGGTTGGACGTGCCTCGAGTCTGCGTAGACCGATTTCTACCCCACAGGTCTCGCAGTAGCCATAGTCACCGGTTTCAATCGCTTGCAAGGATTGTTCGATTTTGCGGATCAGCTTGCGTTCACGATCCCGCGTGCGCAGCTCAATCGCAAATTCTTCTTCTTGGGTCGCCCGATCATTTACATCTGGCAATGCAGCGGATTCATCTTGCATGTAGCTCATGGTGCGATCGACTTCTTGCATCAGATCCGCTTTCCATGCGTGCAGAATTTTACTAAAGTGGTCAAACTGCGCGTCTGACATGTACTCTTCGCCTGCGCTCATTTGATAGGGCGCAATCCCGTACAAACTGTTACTGACCGGAATCGCGATGGGCTTTGGCTCGGCGGCACTCGGCTTACGGCTACGCGTTTTGGTCGGTTTGGACAGGGGTTCTGCTGCGTCACTGGCTGACGCATTCAGTTTTTCAACGGCCATTTGGGCATCCTCATCAAAAACCGTCTATCTATACGCGCAAACAATACGTCGATGCAACCGTTTGTTGTTTTTGTTGGTCGGTTTTTCGCAATGCTGCCCCAGAATCGGCGTGCTCAATAGCCCAATGATAAAAAATCCACCCCATTCGGGATTTTTGCCAGTCGATGTACACCGGTTTCTAGTTGGCCATTTGCGTGTAAGCGCAACCAACGATAACCCGGTGGGACACGATCTAACGCGAACTCACGACTGAGTGGTTTAAACTGAATACAGGTCGAAGGACATGAGTAAATCGAGGTGTGGCCGCGTACCGCTTCGAACACCTGATGCACATGACCATGCAAAATACTGCGCACCTGTGGATGCTGCTCGATGATCCGCCAAAATGGAAAACTATCGGTCAGCATGTGAGCGTCCAGCCAGCGTGAACCGACCGCCAGCGGATGGTGATGCAACGCCACAATGGTATGAAAATCCGCAGTGGACTCCAACGCATCTTGCAGCCATTCCAGTTCGTGCCGCGAAAAGTGCCCTGCAACTTGATGGTCTTCGCTGGAGTTCAGCATGATGATGCGCCAGTTACCGACGGCAATCACACTCGGACTACTACAGGCGTGTGGAACACTGCCCCCTAGAAATAACTGATCCAGATCATGGTTGCCCTGTAGCCAATGCTGCGGTGCGCCTAACGCCGCCAAAAGCTGATGAAAGCGCGCGTAGGTTTCGAGGGCGGGAGCTTGCGCAATGTCGCCAGTCGCCAACACCAGATCAATCTTCGGGTGATTTTGCTGGATTAACGCCAACACCTGCGCAAAGCTCTGTTGGGTATTCATGCCCAGCAGACACGCATTGGGATCTTTAAACAGATGCGGATCAGAGACTTGAATCATCTCTATCGGAGGATGATCAGTCTGCGTGCGCATCGAATGCTCAGTGGGGTCGGTTGCCATGTTTAGCTCCCCGCTCGCGATGGATGCTCATGCAGTCTGACCTGCGCTGTGGTGTGCGGCGTGTCTCGTTGCATCGCTTGTCGTCGCTGCTGCTGTAGCCATTGTAGCGCGATAATCAGCGGTGCATTGCGGACTCGATCACTGTGTAATAGCAGATCAAGCTCGGCGTAAGCAATTACATGCAACAAGATGTTTTCGCCTTCGTCGGCTGCGCCATAAATGCCGCCAACCCCACGCAAATCCGCCAGCGCGGCATACAGGGTAAATTGCTCATCACAACCGCCAACCGACGGATAAAATTGATAAATTTTTTCGAGCTGGCCAATCTGAATGCCAGTTTCTTCGTGCGCTTCACGGATTGCGGCCTGTTCTGCGCTTTCGCCTTGATCGACCAAGCCCGCCACGACTTCAAGTTGCCATGCTGATACTGGATCAGCAATCGCACCAACCCTAAACTGTTCGATCAGCAGAAAGCACTGCTGCTGTGGATCATGGATCAACACACCAACCGCTGCAGGTCGGCGCAGCAATTCGCGCTGTAGCGGCTGACTCAGTTGTTGATCAGCGAACAGTCGATGGCGTAGTTGGATCTGATCAATGCGACCAAACCCTGCAAATACTTGTTGTTGTGCGTCGATGTAAGTATCGTTGAGTCCAAATACCGGACATCGCCAGTTGGGATCGCGCATGTTATACCGTCGTTTGAAGCGATAACTGTAAAACATTAGCAGAGCGGCTGCATAAAATGTAGCCCCGTATTGGCTAAAGCGTGACGGGGTTGGATAAAATGTGACTTAAACCGATCAATTTCCGACAAACTCCGACCAATCTCGCCACACTAGCGCGTACAACTGATCTCGTGCGATTCGTCTTCTTCAGCGTTGGTTCGAAAAACCGCACGTTGTGCGGACAACGCAACAATCTGCGCCGACTCGCTTTGACCATTCATCAGCTCAGCTTTTAGATTGATTATCGCTTCAAGTTCGGGATTCGAATGCACAAACTTAGGCACTGCTGTGATGGTTTCAACCAGTTGATCGGGTGCAATCAGTTGCCACGTGGCATCCACGCTTAATTCGTAGACAATATCCAGATTAAACGGATGGAGTTGGAAGCTTAGGCGGCTGTCAGATCGCGTTGTGCCATCGGCAAAATAGGTGTCTACCGACGTGCCGACCAGTGTTTGCTCTTTACTGTTGACCTCAAAGCTACAGTGCCAAGTACCGAGTAACAGTGCCGAATCAATCGGGGCTGCTGCCAGTGACGCTGTCGCCAGCAGACTAATAAATCCGATTGCGTAATAGTTTGTTTTCAAAATGATATTCTCCGTAAACATGAGAACTAGGGCAGTCAGTTGGACTGCCCAGATCGGTTTAGACTTCTTTGTACAGTTGCTTGCCGTCTTCCGCAAATTTTTCAGACATCTCAATCATACCCGCTTGTACCGCTGCATCTTCGGTCAGTCCTTGTTTTGCCGCGTAATCACGCACATTTTGCGTAATTTTCATCGAGCAAAACTTCGGACCACACATCGAGCAAAAATGCGCAGACTTGTGTGCGTCTTTTGGCAAGGTCTCGTCATGAAAGGCGCGGGCGGTGTCGGGATCAAGTGACAGGTTAAACTGATCTTCCCAGCGGAACTCAAAGCGTGCTTTCGACAACGCATTGTCACGCACTTGCGCGCCGGGGTGGCCTTTGGCAAGGTCGGCGGCGTGGGCGGCAATCTTGTAGGTGATGATGCCGTCTTTCACGTCTTTTTTGTCCGGCAGACCCAAGTGTTCTTTGGGGGTGACGTAACACAGCATGGCCGTGCCATACCAGCCGATCATCGCTGCGCCAATCGCACTGGTGATGTGATCGTAACCGGGGGCGATGTCGGTGGTTAGTGGCCCTAGCGTATAAAACGGCGCCTCACCACACACTTCAAGCTGTAGATCCATGTTTTCTTTGATCATGTGCATCGGCACGTGGCCCGGCCCTTCGATCATTACTTGTACGTCGTGTTTCCACGCAATTTGGGTCAGTTCGCCCAAGGTGCGCAATTCACCAAACTGTGCATCGTCGTTGGCGTCTTGAATACAACCCGGCCGTAAGCCATCGCCTAAGCTAAACGACACGTCGTAGGCCTTCATGATTTCGCAGATGTCTTCAAAATGCGTGTACAAGAAGTTTTCTTGATGATGCGCCAAGCACCATTGCGCCATGATCGAACCGCCGCGCGACACGATACCAGTTAAGCGGTTTGCGGTCAGTGGCACGTAGCGCAGCAGTACCCCAGCATGAATGGTAAAATAATCAACGCCTTGTTCGGCTTGCTCGATCAAGGTGTCACGGAACAATTCCCACGTCAGGTCTTCGGCCACGCCATCGACTTTTTCGAGCGCTTGATAAATCGGCACAGTCCCAATCGGCACCGGCGAATTACGCACGATCCACTCACGGGTTTCGTGAATGTGTTTGCCGGTCGATAGATCCATGATGGTGTCGGCACCCCAACGGGTTGCCCACGTCATTTTGGCGACTTCGTCGTCAATGGATGACCCGAGCGCACTGTTGCCGATGTTGGCGTTGATCTTGACCAAAAAATTTCGGCCAATGATCATCGGTTCAAGTTCGGTGTGGTTGATGTTGGCCGGAATAATCGCACGGCCTGCTGCCACTTCACTGCGTACAAATTCGGCGGTGATTTCTTTGGGCAGACGCGCACCAAACGAATGGCCTTCATGTTGGCGGGTGTCCGTGCCTTCGTATTGGCGCTGGTTTTCGCGGATGGCGATGTATTCCATTTCAGGGGTAATGATTCCCTGACGTGCATAGTGCATTTGGCTGACGTTTTGACCGGCTTTGGCGCGCCGTGGGTTTTGAATATGCGCAAAACGTAGGTTAGCGGTGGCAATGTCCCGCGCCCGTGCTTGACCAAATTCAGACGACAGCCCCGACAGTTTTTCAGTGTCGCCGCGCGCGTCGATCCATTTGCCACGCAAATCGGGCAGGCCTTTGGTCAGATCAATCGACACTGAGTGGTCGGTGTACGCGCCCGAGGTGTCATACACCAAGACGGGTGGGTTTTTTTCGCCGCCTAAACCAGTCGGGGTGGCGGTCAAACGAATTTCGCGCATCGGCACTTGGATATCTGGTGTTGACCCTTCGATATACACCTTGCGTGAGGCGGGCAAAATACGGGTCAGATCTAGTGCTTCTTGTTCATGTTTGGATAGAGCGGAGTTAGACGGGGTCGATGAGGGGTCGGTCATCTGATTCATGGCGGCTTCCAGCGAGTATATGTGAGAAAACTTGCCCACTATATCGCGTGCTAGAGGTCAGGGCTACCGTCAATCGGTCTGTGTTGTTCTTGTGTTTAGCCGAATGTTTGACTACGCTCAGAGCCTATGGGTTGGATGGCCACATGAATAGCATGAAAACAGCAATAGTCGTTTTGCTGACTTTGGTCAGTTTGCCGGTGATGGCAATGGATTTACTCGACACCTATCGGTTGGCGCAAAGCAATGATCCGGCATGGCGCGCCACCTTAAACACCTATCTGGCGGAGCAACAAAACGAGGCGATTGCCTACGGTGGACTGCTGCCAAATGTGTCTGCTTTTGGCACGATCAATCGCAGTCGCTTTGAGCCGGATGCCGTTCCGCAGCAATTTTTGTCCACCAGCGTTCAGTATTCGCTGTCAGTGCGGCAGCCGGTGTTTAGTCCGGAGCGTTGGGCGCGTTATCAGCAGGCCAAAGTCTCCACGCACCTAAATGACGCCACCTTGCGGGCGGATCAGCAGGCGTTTGTGTTAAAAGTGGCTGAGGCGTACTTTAAAGTGTTACAGGCCGAAGCACAGCTTGCGTCACTGCGTGCCGAAGAAGACGCGTTTAATCGTCAGCATCAAATGATGCAAGCGCGCTTTAAAGCCGGTGTGGTGGCGCGTACCGATGTGACCGAGGCACTGGCACAACACCAAAACGCCATCGCCAACCGGATCTCGGCTGAGGTGAATATCACCGCCAGCCGTGAGGAGTTGACGGCGATTTTGGGACAGCCCGTCGGTCAGTTGGCCGAATTGCGGCCGGATCTGCCGTATGAGCCGCCATATCCGGTGCAGATCATGGATTGGGAAGCACTGGCCAAACAGCACAACCCGAATATCGCGGTTGCGCGGTTGCGTGCCGATGTGGCCGAGCAAAACCGCCAAATCCAGCGCGCCGGTCACAAGCCACGGCTTGATTTGGTCGGTAGCGCCAGCGAAAACAAGCCTGACTTGGCATTGCAGAGTTTTAGCGAAGGTCGCAATCTATCCGTTGGGCTGGAGTTGAGTATTCCGATTTATAGCGGTGGCCAGACCACGCGTTTGGTGCGCCAAGCGGCCTATCAAGTCGACGCTGCGCAAGATCAGATCACGGTCACTGAACGGCAAGCGACCTCGCAAGTGCGCAGTGCATTCTTAAATCTTCAGGCTGATCAAGCACGGATTGCAGCACGTCAGGCTGCGGTCGAGTCCGGCGATGTGGTTGCCGAAGCCTCGCAAGTCGGTTATGAGTTGGGTGTGCGTAACATCGTCGAGGTGTTGCTGGCACAGCGCAGTGCGTTTGCGGCGCGACGTGACTTTATTGCGGCACGCTATGACTATGTGATCAACGTGTTGCGTTTGCGTGCGGCGGCGGGGCAACTGACCGCAACTGATCTGGCCGAGATCAATACTTGGCTTAAATAATGCTACAGCAGTCATCGAATCGTCATCGCCATGCAGCATGCTATGGCGTGCCATATTGTTTGTGACTCACCCAAGGCAGCCGATCGTCAAGATCATCGCGCAGCGTGTGTCAGTACCGAGTTAGGGTTAGGAGTAGTGCCGTCATGTGTCCTTCATTTGATCAACATATCAAACACACCTCAAATCAGTTTGAAGCTGACTTAGAAAAAGTCCATCGGATTTTTATGGGGATGGGCGGCATGGTCGAGCAACAAGTGGCGGATGCCATTCATGCACTGCTTGATGTCGATGCTGAATTGGCGATTCGGGTACAGCAACAAGATCAGGTGGTCAATAAATTTGAAACTGACCTCGACAGTGCGCTGGCGTTGATCTTAGTGCGTCGGCAACCGACTGCCAATGATCTGCGCACCGTTTTGGCGATGAGTAAAGCCAACACCGACCTTGAGCGGATCGGCGATGAAGCCAGCAAGATCGCGCGGATTGCCCAAGCCTTGGTCAGTGAAGGCGAGTCACCGCGCGGCTACATGGAAGCACGGCATATCGGCAATCAAGTGCGCCTGATGATCCGCGAGGCACTCGATGCCTTTGCGCGGCTCGATGCGGAGCAAGCCTTGCGAGTGATGCAAGCCGATGCGGATATTGACCGTGAATACCAGTCGGCCACTCGCACGCTGATGACCTTTATGATGGAAGATCCGCGCCAAATCACCCGTGTGATGAACGTGCTGTGGGTACTGCGTTCGCTGGAGCGGATGGGTGATCATGCGCGTAACATCAGTGAGCAGGTGATTTATATGGTCAAAGGCCGTGATGTCCGGCACACGCATCTTGATACGATTGAGCAGCAATTAAACCAAGACTTGTAAGGGGGTTGTGGACGTCTGAGCCATGGCCGCGCGGCCTGACCGCATGGTGTGTTGCCGCGTGGCTGGCGTACAAACCGTCTACAGGCTTTGATTTTTAATCACTCAACAACACCTCTGCGCTCGGCTGGGGTGTTTTGTCTTTTGCGGTGGGGGAGGGTGCGACAGTTGGGTTTTAGGGTCGAACAGCATAAAACCCTGACGAAAGGCACTTCACTGTTCGCCAATGGCGCATGGATCGCTTGTTCCAAACAGGTGAATCACTACACAATATCCACGAGTTTGATACGCCTGTTACACAGGCGTCACGATGCTTGTCTCTAATATGGTTTCGATCGCCGCTGTGCATGGTTTATGCGTGTGCGATGGCCTCGGTAGTGGGATATGGTGGCGAGTGGTGGGTATCGAATAAGGATGGTTTTCATCCAAACGCAGCGTTGCTGTATTGCTGATCCGATGAGTAGATGGTTATGACCTTTCAGTCTTTTGAGCGAGCCCTAAAACAGCCAAGTCATACCGTTGAATGTGGGGTGCGCTATGTGGGGCAATAATAAGATGGATAAAATGGACAAAAAAATGATTGCTGGTATGAAGCAAAAGTGGTTTATCGTGTTGCATATGATTGCAGCAGCAATGGCATTGTTTTCACTGATATTTTTGGTAATTGGTAATCCGGCCCATGCTTTAATTCAGCGTAGCTTTAAAAATTTAAGTTTTGAAGATGTTCAGATATCAAGTACCGCGCCATGTCGGGTCTATGCGTCATCTGACGCTACTACGCCTTCGGCCAGTGTTCCCGGATGGACGACAACCCATCCTAGTTTCTCTGGTGGTGGCCGTATTTCTTGTGCTGGTACGGTGAGCGCAGGGGTAGACACTACCAGCATCGCGCCAATTATAGAAGTCTGGAAAGGTCCACGATTTTTAACAGGCGGAACTACGACCTGTAATAACAATTCACAAGATTGTATTAATGGCCGGAGCGGAAATCAATTTGTAGAATTAAATGCTGAATCTTTATCTGAAATCAGACAACAAGTGTGTCTGGAAACAGGTGAAAGTGTAGGCTGGAAATTTAGCCATAATGGACGCAATGCAACAGCAGATCAGATGCGCTTTAAGGCGGGGAGTCAGTCCATTATTCGGGTAGCTACCTCAACTACAGGAAGCGGAAATGTGCTGGGCTGTGACAGCGGCACATGTAATGCTGTACAGTCGGGACGAACTACCCTATTTACTAAGACCCGCTGGGCTGATTATAGTGGTTCGTTTACAGCAAATAACTCGACCAATACTTATATCGGTTTTGAATCCTTAAATGGTTCCTCGACTCAAGGTAACTTTCTGGATGATATTCAAGTTACGTTAAAACCGGCGGTTGAGTTTAAGCTGGGCACTTATAGCCAGGTAGAAAATCAGACTGCGCCTACGGTTGATCTTCAGGTAGTTGGTATTGTACAGGCAAACATCAGCTTAAATCTCACCATTGACCCCACATCTACTGCGGTAATAGGCACGGATTACACCCTTAATGGTGGAACTAGTACCAGTTTTAATATCACATTACCAGCAGGTGATTATAGCAATGGAACTGTTATTAGTATTCCGGTTACTTTACTCAATAATAGCATTGTTGAGGGAAGCCGGTTTTTCAAAGTCATTTTAACGCCTGATGCTACCAAATTCACTATTATGCCAACCAGTAGCTGTACTAATACAGGGGGGAATGCTAGTTCAACTTTTGCTATTCAAGATGATGACATTGGTCTTCAGTTGGAAAAAAGTTGGGTCAATGCCAGCGTAAATGATAAAGCAACTTTAACGACTACAGGAGGTGGTTCAGGGGCTAGTAATATCAGTAGCGTGGTAACAGCGAATACAGCTACTGAAACAGATACCTCTAATACCATTATTTTAGCGGCTGGAGCATCACGTACGCTTTCAGAAACACTCAATAGTTCAAATTCTGGAGCATATAGTGTATCTGGCTGGACATGTAATGGGGGGAGTTTAAGTGGTTCGGTGTTAACAACATCAACTGCTGATTATGGTAAGACCATTAAATGTACGATTACTAATTCTCGAACTACATCATTACAGCTGGCAAAAGCATGGGGTGCTGGTAGTTCTGTCAGTGATAGCGCTACGATTGGTGCAACCACAGGGGGTACTAATAATACCAGTGCATTTACTACGATAGGTGGTACAAATGCAACCAGTGGTACTCCGGTTGCTATTGCAACGGGTAATACCATAACTTTTCCAGCAGAAACCGGCACTAATATTGCTGGTTACAATAGTGTCTTAAGTTGTACAGCAAATAATGGTGCGACAGCCAATGCTTTAAGTGGCACTAATGGTCAAGTGAGTAACACATTATTGATCGGTGCAGGCGATGCAGGCAAAGCGATTGTTTGTACTTATAGCAATACCCGTAAGAGCACGACATTCCGCCTTGCCAAAGCATGGGGCGCGAACAGTATTACAAACAACGTGGCAAACCTGAATGCAACCACAGGGTTAATTAACAACACCGCAGCGTTTACCAGCACTGCAAGTACAGCAACCAATGGCGCAACAGTAACAGTATTTGCTGGTGAAACAGCAACATTGCCTGCGGAAACCATGAGCTCAGGCACACTGGCAAACTACAATACTGTAGTGAGTTGTAATGCGGGAACTTTGTCTGGTACTAATGGTCAGTCAAGCGGCAATACATTAACGGTGACTGCGGCAGCAACTGCAACTGCGCCAATTACCTGTACCTATACCAATACACGTATTGCACAACAGTTGAGTGTGGCAAAAACATGGCAAAATGCAATAAATGGTCATACGGCTAGTGCGACCACGACGGGCGGCACCAATAATGCCAGCGTTAGCTCCACGTCAACTGGGAATAACACCACCACAGGCACGCCAGTCACTGTCTATGCGGGTGATGTGGTGAACTTGCCAACTGAAACCTTAGGTGGCGGTGCACTGCCAGTGCAATACAACAGTGCACTGGCTTGTAGCGGTGGCACAACCTTAGCAAGTGGTGCAATGAATCGTAGCATTACCATTACTGCCAACACGACGGCGACGGTCTGTACCTATACCAATACATTTATTGTATCGGGTGCAATTAATGGTCGCGTGTTTGAAGACAGCAACTATGGTGGCGGCGCAGGTCGTAGCTATGCAACATCTAGCGGCAGTGCACGTTCAAATGCTCGTGTAGAACTCTATGATAGTTCAGGCAATTTTGTGACCAGTGCCACCACAGACGCGAGTGGTAATTATAGCTTTACTGGCCTTGCTGCAGGCAACTATACAGTGCGTGTGGTGAATAGTAGCGTCACCTCATCGCGTGGCACAGGCGGCTTGGCAGTACAAACCTTTAGAGCTAACGCTACTACTGGCATTGCTGTGGCGGATACCAATCGCGTGGGTGGTGAAACACCAAGTCTCGTGGATGCAGGTAATGGCACAACCACACTGGCATCTTTAACGACTGCGACAACCACTGCCCAATCGGTTGCTCCTGTGACTGTTGCTTTAGGCACAATTACAGGTGTCGATTTTGGTTATAACTTTAGTACCATCGTGAATACCAATGATTTAGGTCAAGGCTCATTACGTCAATTTATTATCAATACCAATACGTTGAGTGATGGTTTGGCGCAGTCAGGCTCAAGCAACAATACACGCGGCGCAAGCTCAAGCCTACCGTCTGGTCGTGATAGCACGATATTTATGATTCCTGATGGCGCAAGTCATGCAGGTATTCGTAGTGGTTTAACCAATCAGTTAACGGGTGGGGTTGCCATTATTAAAGTAGCCAGTAGCTTGCCAGCCATTACGGGTGGCAATACGCTGATTGATGGTGGCACGCAGACCTTTAATATTGGTAATAGCAACACCACCACGCTGAACAGTGCGTCAACGGTTGGTATTGATAATTTGTCTGTACCTGCCATTGCAGGGCCAGAGGTTCAAATTGAACCCACCAGTGGTTTTTATGCTTCAACAGTCAATGGTTTAACTTTATCTTCCAATGACAATACGGTACAAAATATTTCTATCTCTGGTTTCACAGGAACAGGTGGAACGGATCAGGGGGATATTTACGTCAGTGCAGGGGCAACAGGCACGCTGATTCGCTGGAATACCGTGGGTATTACCGCCACCAGTTATAGTGATCGTGGAGCAGGTGTGCGTACCACAGACTATGGTATTTATTCTCTGGCTGGTTCTTTAACTGTGCGTGAAAATATCGTTGCTTATGTGGGTGCAGGTGGCATTGAGCTATTTAATGTGAGCAGTATTTTGGTAGAGGCCAATGAATTGCGTGGCAACGCCATTATCAACTCCAGCGCGGAAAATGTGAATGTCAATTCTGGTAGTGGTTTGACTGCGCGTGGCAACTTAAGCCGTGATGCAGGCGGCCCCGGTTTTGATACTTCGGGTAGCAGCGGTGGCAACCTGTTTGAAAACAACAGCGTCATTAATAATGGTCGCTTAGAAACCGGGCAGAACTCAGGCTTGCGTATTAATGGAACGAATAACACCATTCGTAAAAACATTATTACGCAAAACCATGGGGCGGGTGTGTTGGTTCGCAGTGGCAGTACGGGCAACCTGATTACCCAGAACAGCACCTATGCCAATGGCACGACAGGCACTGTCACCAAACAATTGGGTATTGATTTAACCTCTGGCAGTGATAGCCAAAATACAGGGACAGCACCATTTGTTACTGTGAATGATGCCAATGATTCCGATAGTGGTGGCAATAATCTACTCAATTTTCCTGTGTTTGAAAGTATCACCATCTCGGGTGCTAATTTAGTGCTGAAAGGTTGTGCGCCAGCAGGGGCAAGCATTGAGCTGTTTGAGGCTGATGTGAGTCCTGGTAAGGCGGTCTCCGTTGGTTCAAATACCAATGCACCGCGCACGCTGGATTATGGCGAAGGGCAAACTTACTTAACGACCTTAACAGAAGGGGTGAGTGATACCGATAGTGGTACAAATTGCCCTGCACTGGATGGTAATGATCAAACAGGAATGTCACGCTTTGCCTTCAGTGTTGCCGTTCCATCGGGCGTGGCAGTGGGTGACTTGTTGACGACTACAGCAACGGTGAGTAGCAATACCTCTGAGTTCTCGCCAGTGGTTCGTGCCAGCAATGCCCCAACGCTAACCAAGGCATTTAATCCAACCAGTATCATCGCTGGTCAAAACAGCGTGCTGACCATTACGCTGGCTAACAGCAACACAGTAGCTGCTACCTTAACTGGTAGTTTGGCAGATAACTTGCCTGCCAACGTGACCATTGCCGATTTACCAAATGCCACAACCACCTGCACAGGCGGTGCTGGTGTGACTGCTGTTACTGGTCAGTCAGTGGTTACATTGGCATCAGGTGCGGTGATTCCTGCCAATAATAGCTGTACCGTGAGCGTGAAAGTCACTTCTACTGTTGCTGGGATTTATACCAATACCATTGCTGCTGGTGCATTGCGTACCACGGTGGGCGACAATCTGTTGGCCGCTACCGATGACCTGACCGTCAATAGCCTTGTCGCCATCACTGGCCGCGTGTTTAACGATAACGGCGGTACCGACCCTGTTCCCGCGACTGTCATTGCCAATGCTTACAATGGCACCCAAAACACAGGTGAGTTGGGGATTGCGGGCAGCACCGTACGCCTCACCAACTGCGCTGCTAACCCTGCACCTGCCGATGTTTTGGCCACCACGCAGACCGATGCGGCCGGTGATTACCGTTTCGGTATCGTTGCCAGCCAGCTGAGTAGTCCATTTTGTGTCACGCAAACCAATCTGGCAGGCGACACTTCGGTCAGCGGCACAGGAGATTATACGCGTGCCACCGACACGATTGAGATTGCCAACACCGGTGCAGCGTCTTACACCGATCACGATTTTGGTGATGCACGCCTGAATCTGGTCTTGACCAGTGATGGTCAGCAAACCACCACCCCAAGCGGCACAGTCAGCTATCCGCATGTGTTGCGCAGTGAGGCCGTATTGGATGTTGATACCCTAAATACGCTAAGCAGCGAAAATCCAACACTGGGCTGGACGACGATTCTGTATCGGGACGATGACTGTGATGGGACGATTGATGCGGGTGAGCTAGCGCTGACCAGTGCAATCGGTCAGTTGCTACCCAACCAAGAGATCTGTGTGGTACAGCGAGTCAATGCACCTGCCAATGCCAGTAACGGTGCGCAGCATGTGGCAACTTTGAGCGCGAGCTATACAGCGACCGTGCAAGACAGTGGCGTCTTGAGTGGTAGCAGTAACACCCGCACTGACACCACACTGGTCGGTACGGCTGGTCTAGACATGCGTAAACAAGTGCGTGTGGTGGCAAGTTGCCCATCGACTGGCGCGGACGTGGCTGCATTTACAGAGCGTAATACGGCGAAAAATGGTGATTTCTTAGAGTATGAGATTATCTATAGTAACCGCAGTACGCGAAATCTAAGCCAGTTGACCGTGCGTGACGTTGCACCAAGCAGCACCACCTTCAAGTCGGCGGCGTGCCAGTCCACTCCAAGTGGCAGCAGCTGTACCGCCCCTGTGACGGCTGGTGTAAATGGTGATCTCGCATGGAGCTTGGCTAACATTGCGCCCGCCGCTACCGGTAGCGTTCGCTTCTGCGTACAAGTACCACCACTGGCTGCACCACCGATCAAATAATCAGTGACCAGCAAAAAGCCTCACACTCTGATGAATGTGGGGCTTTTTTAATGGCTTGCACTGAATAAACTGACAAGCTATCAGCTACTCAGTGTGTATTAGGACTCAGTCGGTGGTTTCCAGCCTTCCGCTTGTTCGACCGCCTCACCTGATAGGAATTTTTCGCGTTGCTCATCCAAGAATTTACGCGACTCAGGATCCATCACGTTGAGACGTTTCTCATTGATTAACAAGGTCTGATGTCTGAGCCACTCTTGCCATGCTTGTTTAGACACGGTTTCAAACATCTGCTGACCTTTGGCGGTCGGAAACGGCGCAAACTCTAAGCCTTCCAGCTCGGTCTGATATTTACGACAAAATACAGTACGACTCATACAGGTGCTCCTGTCGCCAGTGAAAGAGTAATCAACCGTGTGTGTGCACGTTCAATCGCAGCTTGCACCTGATTCGGTGCTGTACCGCCGATATGATTGCGTGCCGCGACTGAGCCTTCAAGCGTCAAGACTGCAAACACATCATCGGTAATCAACGCAGAAAAATCTTGTAGTTGCGTCAGTTCTAGTTCGGACAGGTCTTTGCCCAGTTGTACACCGAGTGCGACGGCTTTGCCGACCACTTCATGGGCATCCCGAAACGGTAAGCCTTTTTTGACCAAATAATCGGCCAAGTCGGTCGCGGTCGAAAAGCCACGAAACGCCGCTTCACGCATCACCTCAAGGTTTGGCTTGAGTGCTGGAATCATATCGGCAAACGCCAATAAGCTGCCTTGAACGGTATCAATCGCATCAAACAGCGGCTCTTTGTCTTCTTGGTTGTCTTTGTTGTAGGCCAAAGGCTGGCCTTTCATCAAGGTCAACAGGCTCATCAAGTCGCCAAACACCCGACCACTCTTGCCACGTACCAGTTCGGGGACATCGGGGTTTTTCTTTTGCGGCATGATCGAAGAGCCAGTACAAAAGCGATCTGGAATTTGTACAAACTGAAACTGTGCGGATGTCCACAACACCAGCTCTTCGCTCATGCGTGACAGGTGCATCATAATCAGTGACGCGGCACTGCAAAACTCAATCGCAAAGTCTCGATCAGACACGGCATCTAAGGAGTTTTCACAAACCGCTTCAAAGCCCAATAGTTCAGCAGTCAACTTGCGATCAATCGGATAGGTCGTACCCGCCAATGCCGCTGAACCGAGTGGCAGTCGATTGGTGCGCTTACGGCAGTCGATCAAGCGCTCACCATCGCGCAACAGCATTTCGAACCATGCCAGTAGATGATGGCCAAAGGTGACTGGCTGGGCGGTTTGTAGATGGGTGAAGCCGGGCATGATGGTCGCGCTGTGTTGGGCGGCCAGTGTTAAGATGCCCTGCTGTAGGCGGATGAGAATCGCAAGGATCTGGTCGATACTGTCGCGTAAATACAGACGAATATCGGTCGCGACTTGATCGTTTCGGCTGCGACCGGTATGTAGTTTTTTACCAGTAATGCCAATCCTGTCGGTCAGGCGTGCTTCGATATTCATGTGCACGTCTTCGAGATCAATCCGCCATTCGAAGCGACCGGCTTGAATCTCCTTTCGAATATCCTCAAGACCGTGGATAATGGCATCACGCTCGGCGGTGCTGAGCACTCCCACCTGTGCCAACATGGTCGCATGGGCGATTGAACCATTGATGTCTTGGTTGTACAGCCGTTGGTCGAACTGAACGGAAGCGGTAAATTGCGCCACAAATGCGTCTGTGGCTTCAGAAAAACGGCCACCCCACATGCCTGAAGCCAGTGGGTTGTCAGCGGTTGGGTGTACAGAGGGAGAGCTGGATTGTGTGGTCATCGCGGTCAGACAAAATAAAATCGAGTATAGCAAATCCTAGCACGTCCGAGGCCAGTCGTGAGCTGACCTTCTTTTTGCCGCGTTTTTCAGAGCCACGTCACCTGCGTTCGTTGTTGCTGAGCGTGAACGTCATGGCATTGTTTATGTGCGTGGTCTCGTTGCCCAGTTTGATGGACTTTTCGTGGAGTTTATTACTTCGCTATGTTTTTTTTGCAAATTGGGTAGCATTGGTCTGTGCGTTGTTGACCGATGCCTTGCGCGGTTTTTTGGTCTGGTTACCGCGTAAACTGGCATTATTGTTTAGTTTTTTATTGTTTGAAGTGGTGGTGGCGTTATTTAGTGTGATCTCCAATGGCCTTTTGCATATTACTGAGTGGGAGATGTGGGATACGCCTCGGGTGCTATCGGATATGGGGCGGCATGTGTTACTGGCTGGGATGTTGGGCGGTTTGGTGCTGCATTATTTGTATTTGCGCGAGCGTTTGATTATTCAGCATCGTGCTGAGTTGCTGGCACGGGTGCAAGCGCTACAAACCCGTATTCGGCCACATTTTTTATTTAATTCGATGAATACTTTGGCTGAGTTGGTCGGCATGGACAGTCGTCGGGCGGAACAGGCGATTGAGGATATTTCGGCGTTGTTTCGTGCCAGTTTAAATGCCACCGGTGAGATTAGTTTAAGTGAGGAGATTGAGACCTGTGAGCGCTATCTGGCACTCGAAAAACTCCGACTCGGTGAGCGGCTACAAGTCGAGTGGCGTTTACCGGATGAAGATACATTATATGATATGATGATTCCGGCGCTAACCTTACAGCCATTGCTGGAAAATGCAGTCTATCATGGGGTCGAAACACGCACTGAACCGAGTGTTTTGAGTGTTTTGGTAGAGGAGAAGGCGAATCGGGTCACAATCGTGGTGACAAATCCGTATCAAGCTGGTACAAAATCAGCCAAGGGTAATCGAATCGCGTTAGACAATATCGAACAGCGGCTCAAGGTGTATTATGGCGTCACCGCGCGGTTGATGGTGTATGAGAGTAATGGGTTGTTTACCGTGTATCTGTCCTATCCGCAAGACAGCACAATAACAAGCATATGAAGCATCAGGGTATGCTGACAAGGAGGAGTGCATGAATATTTTGGTTTGCGATGACGAACCGTTGGCCCGTGAGCGTCTGAGCCGTATGGTGCAGGACGCTGGACATACGGTTGTTGCTCAAGCCACCAACGGGATTGAAGCGCTAGAGGCGGTTCGGATTTTTCAGCCTGATGTGTTGTTCCTCGATGTTCGGATGCCCGAAATGGATGGACTGCGTTGCGCTGAAGCGTTGATGCGTTTGGAAAGCCCACCGGCGGTGATTTTTGTCACGGCATTTGACCAGCATGCGATTGATGCGTTTCGGACGCAGGCGATTGGCTACTTATTAAAGCCGGTCAGTCGGGACGATTTACAGTCGGCCTTAAATCGCGCCAGTCGGCTGAATACCGCCCAAGTCAATCATCTGCGGGTGTTGCATGATCCGAATGCGATGGCGATGGCGATGCGGCAGCATATTGCTGCCCGCACCCATCGCGGCATGGAGCTGATTCCGATTGAGAATATTTATTATTTCTTGGCGGATCAAAAATATGTGACGGTGCGGCATAGCGGTGGTCAGGTGTTAATTGATGAAACCCTAAAAGAGCTGGAAACCGAGTTCGGTGATCGGTTTATTCGGATTCATCGCAATGCGTTGCTGGCCATTCCCTATCTTGAGGGACTCGAGATGGTGTCAACCGGTCAGTATCAGGTGCGCTTTCGTGGGATTGAGGAGCGGCTGGCGGTCAGTCGTCGGCACTTGCCACAATTGCGTGACAAGATGCATACGCTATAAGCCAAATCGTCCAATCCTCAACAAAAACCGGAGCTTGTTTCCGGTTTTTGTGTTTTTGTGATTGATTTAACGACTGATGGCGTGCGGTTGGCTTGTGACTGGCTGGTGGATTTGGCATGCTAGCCGTCAGTCAGCGTGCTGCTGTTGGCCGATTGACCAAAGGAAAACCGAATGAAACTGTTGAAAATTGCCACGCGGCAAAGTCCACTGGCATTGTGGCAAGCAGAGCATATCAAGGCACGTCTGTTGGCGGCGCATGCGGATTTGCAGGTTGAGTTGGTGACCTTTGTGACTCAAGGTGATCGGATCTTGGATACACCACTGGCAAAGATCGGTGGTAAAGGTTTGTTTGTCAAAGAACTCGAAAATGCTTTGCTGGACGGTCGTGCTGACCTTGCGGTGCATTCGATGAAAGATGTGCCGATGGAACTGCCAGAGGGTTTATGTTTGCCGGTGACTTGTACCCGCGAAGATCCAACTGATGCGTTTGTGTCGAATCACTATGCTGGTTTGGCTGAGTTGCCGCAGGGTGCGCGCTTGGGCACGTCAAGTCTGCGGCGGCGTTGCCAGATGCAGGCGTTGCGGCCAGATCTACAGGTGATTGATCTGCGCGGCAATGTCGGAACGCGACTCGGTAAACTCGATGCTGGCGAGTACGATGCGATTATTTTGGCCTCGGCGGGTTTAAAGCGTTTGGGGCTGGCCGAGCGGATTCGTGAGTCACTCACGCCCGAACTCAGTCTGCCTGCGGTCGGTCAGGGGGCGTTGGGCTTGGAGTGTCGTCTAGATGATGTTGAGACACTGGCACGGATCGCTTGCTTACTCGACGTTGAAACGGATGTTTGCGTGCGTGCCGAGCGGGCGTTTAATCATCGCCTGATGGGTGGCTGCCAAGTGCCGATTGCGGGCTATGCTGTGCTAAAAGACAGTGCGCTGTGGTTGCGTGGTCGCGTTGGCAGTGTCGATGGAGCAGAGTTATTAAAGGCGGAGTTGACCGGCGCAGCAGCACAGGCTGAGGATTTGGGTCGTGCTTTAGCCGAGCGCTTGCTAGAGATGGGCGCGGGGCGTTTGTTGGCGCAGCTTGATTCGCATGGCGTCGGTCGGTTTTAAGCATGCATTGGCATGTGCTCAACACTCGCCCAGCCGACCGTGCGGCCATTCTGACCGAGCAGTTACGCGCAGCGGGACATCAGGTATCGGCATTGCCTTTGTTGTCATTTGAGCCTTGTCTGTTGAGTGAGATGGATCAGCAAGCCTTGCAGCAGATTGGCACACAGTCGGCTGTCGTAGTGATCAGTCCGATGGCGGCACAGTTGGGTTTGGCGCATTTGGCACGGCTCGGTGTGTCGATTATACGGATGCCGACACGCTGGATTGCGGTAGGGCAGGCGACTGCACAGGTGTTGCGTCAGGCCGGTTTACAGCCGACCGTACCGATGCTCGAAACCAGTGAGGGTGTTGTGGGATTATCAGAGCTGGCCGAGCTGACCGCGATGCAGTCGGTGATGATCTGGCGTGGCGAAGCGGGTCGGCAGCTGATTCAGTTGCAACTCCAGCAGCAACAGGTCAGCCTGAGTAATCTAGAATTATATCGACGGGTCAGTCCAGCACATTTGGTGGAAGATTGGTCAAATCTCATACACACGGTGGGTTGGCCTGAGGTGGTATTGATTTCGAGTGCTGAGGCGTGGCGGCACTGGCAGCAGTTGACCGGAGCACAAGCTTTACAACCGTGGCTGCTGGTGTTGGGGCAGCGCTTGTTGCAACAACTGCAGACGCTGACGCCACGGGTGTTGGCCGTGTCAGACTTGCAACCTCAGACGATTGCGCAAACCTTACAGAGGATCACCCGCTGATGACCATGCTGTGGCGCGTTGCTTTTTTGCTCTTGCTGGTACTGCTGAGTTGGTGCGGCTGGCTGTTGTATCAACAGCAACAGCTTGCGCTTGCACAGCTACAACAAGACCAAAAAACCCTCAGTCAGCAACTGGGTGATCTCAATGATCGCTTGGTTGCGGTGGCCAGATTACAAGCACAGTCAGTCAGTCTATCGGCGCAGCAGAGTGTCGCAGCACCGGCGCAAGCGGAGTTGCTGCGGCAAAATATTCGACACGGGCTACTATTGGCGCAAGCGGCTTTGCAAGATGGTCGGCAAGAGGATGCCGATGCGTTGTTACTGAATATTCAGACGTTGTTGCAACAGCCCACACAGCAAGCGTTAGCACCGGCGCTGTTAGAAGGTTTGCTGGTCGCGGTGCAGGCGGATCGCATGCAGCTTGGCCAGACTGCGCAATTACGCCAAACCGCTCGCCATTCCATCGACCGTGCGTTGATGCGGATTCAGCAACAGCTTGACCAGATGGCACGTCAAGGGCCGGTTTTACATACGCCCAGTGTCACAGATACCGACAATACAACGGAGCGCGAGACTGTTGCAGCGCCAGATTGGTGGGCGCGAGTGACTCAGATCGTCTCGATTCAGCAAGTATCGTCTGAGCAACAAGTGACGCTGACGCAGCGTGCGTTGCTGTGTCGTGAGGTGGCATTGACCGTCGGCTTGGCACGACATGCGGTACGGCAACAGCAGCCAGACCAGTTACAGGCATTGCTGCGTGAGGCGGTGCAGCAACTGTCCCGCTTGCCGGATGCGGAGGCGACGCAAACACGGCAGTGGCTAGAGCAACTGTTGGCCTCACCGTTGCCGACAGCACAGCCCCTGAAATCCTTGTCGTTACTGCCAGAGCGTGAGCCATCATGAGGGTCAGTCTGCTGATGCTCAGTTTTTTAATGCTGCTGATGGTATTGGCGGGTGCATTGTTTGCCAGCAGTCTGAGCCGTGATGCCGGTTATGTGTTGGTGTTATGGCAGGGGTGGCAGTTGCAGACCGGCGTTGGTTTTTTTCTGCTGTTGTTGCTGTGTATTTCGGTGTTGATCGTACTGTTGCTGTTGTTATTTTCGGCGTTGTCCGGTGGTTTTGGCAGAGCCAAAAAAATTCAGCAGCAAGCGCAACAACAGATGCTGACGCAGCTACAACATGCAATGGTGTATCAGATTTTACATGCGCCCGAACAAGCGTTAGACCGGCTCAGTCTACAGCAAGTGCAGCAACCCTCCGGCTGGCTGCGTTTGGCACAGTTGCATTTTGCGGCGCAGATCAATCAGCACGGTAATTTGCAGCGTTATCTGGCGGATATTCCTGCGCCACAGCAGGTGTTTGCCCAACTGATTCAGGCCGAATGGTGTCTCAATCAGCGACAGCCCGAGCAAGCGTTGCCATTGTTATTTACGGTCTATCCCGCGTTACCTGAGCATCTGCCCGCCCACTGGCAACCGGCGGTTGAGCAAGCTGTGTTACGGCTGTGGGGACAGTATGCTGCACAGCAGGCGTGGGCGTTTTTACAGGTGCAGCCACGGCCTGTGCTCACACCAGATGCACAGCAGGCATGGCTACAGGCGCTGCAAGCGCAACATGTGTTGGCATCACCGGAGCAATCGGTGCAATTGTTGGCTTATTATGATCAGCAAACCGCAGAGCAGCGCCTCGGCCTGTTCCTCGCATGGCTGCGTGTGCTATTACGGATTGCAGCGGCTGATGAGCGGGCATGGTTGTTAGCGATGGCCTATTTGCAGCAACAACTCGACCCCGAGGCGTTGTGGTTGTGGCTGGGACTGGCGCTGCGCCCGACCCGCACAGCGCTTGAGCAACAGCAAACCGAGCAATTGTTTGTCTCGTTAAACCAACGCTATCCAGCGCAACCCAATGTCCGCTTGGCACAGGCGTGTTGGTTGCATGCACAGCAGCGTGTCGAGGCTGCTCAGCAATTATTGGGAGATTGGCCAACGACTGAGCTGACGGATCGCTTTAATCTGTTGTGCCAGCTTAATCACTATCCTACGCTATATCAGCGTCTTGCCCCTGTTTTACATGATTTTGCAACCGTTGAGTCTGTGTTATGAGTTCAATCAAAGAATGCCCAGTGGTCTACCATCAGCAAGTGGCATGGGGCGATATGGATGCGTTTGGACACGTCAATAACGTGATGTATTACCGCTATATCGAAAGTGCGCGGATTGATTATTTGACCCAAGTCGATGCATTTGCACATGGTTTGGTCACAGTAGTGTCATCGACCAGTTGTCGGTTTTATCGTCCGGTGTATTTTCCAGATTTGCTCAAAGTCGGTGCGCGAGTGGTGGAGTTACGCAATTCGGGCTTTCGGATGTCGTATGTATTGTATAGTAATCAACAAAATCAAATGGTTGCGACCGGTGAGGCGATCGTGGTGATGGTAGATGCCAATACTTTTGAAAAAGCCGCACTGCCGATGGAGCTACGTCAAAGTATTGCGCGTCTTGAGGCCAGTATGGGGCATGATTTGCAACTGACTGAGCCACAAGAAAAAACTCGCTTGAGCGGACTGGGTCGTGCCTTGCGCGAAAACCTAGACCAGATTGTGCCTAAGATTGGTAAGTGAAGCCTCTAGCCTGTTGATCGACCGAAGATGCTGCTGGTTTTTTAACGAGGTCAAATAGGCGCAATAAGCGGATGCAGCGACATTTTATGCCCTGTCGCTGCGCCATAAAAGCCGTCACCTATGCAACGTAATACACTACAACATAACGGTTTTCCGCCGCACCCGTTTCAGCGTTCTGGCTGGGAAGAACGGATTTTAAGCATTTTTTAAGATATAAAATCTGATTGACGAGTTCCTCTCCTTCAATGCTTTCGACGCGGTAGAGATTTTTGATGCGCACTGGCTCGGAGCGAAAACGCTCGATTTTGCCCAATGCGTCCATTTCGCATAAATAGGAGTGATAGGCCAATATCCGCTCTGGGGAAAACAGGTCGTACTGGCCTGTCGCGGCAGGTAGATTACTCGCGTCATCAAAATGATCAGATTGCACTGTAAAATTATTCATGCGCGTCACCACCTGAATTACATGCCATGCGTCGTCCACACACCAGCGTTGGACGTAGTCAAGCTCTAGTGGAAATTCTGCTGCGGTAAATTCTTCAAATTTATCCTCTGGCACGGCCACAAAAAAACCATACATCCCCATGATTAAGCTCCATCTTTGTGTTTGATTGGTTTTTTGATCATATCAATCTTTAAGGGTTTATACAGCGCAACTAATGTGAGATGCGCCGTAAATTGTCGCGATATATTTTATAGCCGCATCTCAATCCCTTGCGCGGCCAGATACGCCTTGGCTTCTGGAATGGTATGTTGACCAAAATGAAAAATACTGGCTGCCAGTACCGCATCTGCGCCACCTTGCAAAATCCCATCCGCCAAATGCTGCAAATTGCCCACACCACCCGACGCGATGGTTGGGATATTCACGCGATCATTAATTGCGCGCATCAAACCCAGATCGTAACCGGCTTTGGTACCATCGGCATCCATGCTGGTGACCAGCAGTTCACCCGCGCCGAGTCCGACCATTTTGACCGCCCATTCCACCGCATCAATACCGGTTTCTTTACGGCCACCGTGGGTAAAAATTTCCCAGCGTACTTGTCCATTCAGGTCGGCGACGCGTTTGGCATCAATCGCCACCACGATACACTGCGCCCCAAAGCGCGCTGAGGCCTCACCGACAAATTCAGGGGTAAATACCGCCGCCGAATTGATCGAGACTTTGTCTGCACCGGCATTTAACAACTGACGAATATCTTCCAGCTTGCGTACGCCACCACCGACCGTCAGCGGCACAAACACGGTTTCGGCCATTTTTTCGACCGTACGATAGGTGGTATCGCGGCCATGATGGGTCGCGGTAATGTCCAAAAACGTAATTTCGTCCGCGCCTTGCTCGTTATAACGACGCGCCACTTCCACCGGATCACCGGCATCCCGAATGTCCAAAAACTGTACGCCTTTCACCACACGGCCATTATCGACATCAAGACAGGGAATAATGCGTTTGGCCAGCATACGGCGCTCCTTAACACAGGGGACAAAATCAATGCGCTATACTAACAAACCTCTACCGTGTTTGCTGTGTTGGAACGTCCATGTCTGTCTATACCGCGTTGACTGCTGCCCAAATCCAAGCGTTTGCTGACCAATACCAGCGCCGTGTCCAGCACATTCAGCCAATTCAAAACGGCATCGAAAACAGCAATTGGTTTGTGGACTTCAGTGACGGCGCTCAGGCCGTATTGACGCTGTTTGAGGAGTTAAATTTTGCGCAGGCACAGGGCTTGGCAGGGCTGCTGGATGCAATTGCACAGTCTGGCTTACCGGTTGCTGCACCGTACCCGAATACAACGGGTCAGCGACTGGGTTGGCTGGCGGATAAACCCGCTCAGTTTGCGCCACGCCTACGCGGTCAACATCCGATGCAGCCGAATCAGGCACAGTGTCAAGCGATGGGCGAGGGTTTGGCGTGCTTACATGTCGCCATGCAGTCGATCACGCTGGATAAACCCAACGCACACGGGCAGGCATGGTGGCAACAGACGGCGGCTGAACTGCGTATGACCATGAGTAGTGATGATCAGCGTTTGCTGGATCAGTTGTTTGATCAGTTTGCCCAGATTCAAACAACAGTAAGGGAGTTGCCACGCGGGCTGATTCATGGTGATTTGTTTCGCGACAATACGTTATTTTTGGGAGATATGCTGAGCGGGATGTTGGATTTTTCTGAGTGCTGCATAGATGAGTATGTGCTGGATATTGCGATCACGCTAAATGATTTTTGTAGTAGTTGGCCGAACGTTGATTTAAACCAGCAAAAAGACGCAGATTTTTTGGCGGGTTATCAGCAAGTGCGGCCGTTGACTGAGTCTGAAAAAATCGCCCTGCCAGTGTATCTGGCGATGGCTGCGGGACGGTTTTGGTTGTCACGCTTGCAGGTTGCACAACGCAACCAAGCAGAAGGACGATTGGGCGAACATGTCCTGCAAAAAGACCCGAATCAGATGCGTGAGATGGTACGGGTGCGGTTAGCCCATAGCTAAATCACAACACAGTGTGTAAGCAGGTCTGTTGTTTAGGTTGTGCGTAGATATAAGCGCACCGCATTCGCCAGCATAGCGCGCTGCCGATCTGGACGATCTTGGTGCAGTGGCAGCATCGACAAAAATAGCAAAATAACCAATGGCATGATTTGCGAAATCGTCAGTCCATGCCGAAATTCATGCTGATCAAAGATCTGTTGAATTTCATCGATGCGTTCATCTAGTTCAAAGTTCAGCTCAACGTGATACAGATTGTATTCAATTAGACAATAACGTCCGGCAATAATAAAATCATATAGCCCGATGACTGAGTGCGCTAGTTTAGCCAAGTCGTATTTTTGATCGCCATAAATGCTCAGCTCGCCTTGTGCTGTTAGGCCGCGCGGATCAATCACTTTAATTTGATCGGCGCGTGAGTCAAATAACACGTTGCTAAAGCCCAAATCTCCATGTGCCACGGCTGGGAATTCAGGCAATTCGAGCGTACGCTCAATACACACATCGGCGATCTGCTGAATGCTGGGTAAATGATGCTCCGCGTACCGCATCGGATGATTGAGGTCAAAGCCCGCGCTGTTACTGTATTGTTTGAGCCGCTGCTGAGTTTTCTGGGCAATCAATAGCTCAAAATCAGCACCAATCAACGTTCGGGTTTCGACCGAGGTGTTCTCAAGGACACATAACTGTAAAAATTGATTGATCAGCTCAAAAAACCGTCGCCACTCGCTGGCAGAGTTTCGACCATGCACGAACAGCTCATTTAAGGGCATGATCGGTAAGTATTCAAGCTGATAATAAGATTGACCTGTGTGATTAATGCCTTTGTCAATTAATTGCGGAATAAAGCGTCGCAGATGCACGGGCAAGCGATCAAACCAATGGCCCTCAGCTTGAATTTTAATATCAGGTTCACCGGTCTTATGCACCACGCCTTGTACGACTTGCAGTGTATTAAAGGCGCGTTGTGTGGTCACTGCCGCCCGTGAGCGGAAGTAGGTATTGACATGACCCAAGTCGTGCCAGTGCTCTAGTTGCAGGAGCTGCATCGGATGGCGACAACGATAGTCGGTAGTGTCTAAATCAGACGTGTTTCATATATTTGTCTGACCTCGTGATTGTACTGCAAGATAAAGGCATGAAGTACAGCCTCGTGGTTTTCCTTAGTTTTTGAAAAGCTCAATGTCTTGCGAGTCA
>JBAQKP010000045.1:0-2616 GCA_049301135.1 Moraxellaceae bacterium
CTTTTTGTAGCTCACCACTCGTCACTGCAAAGTAACTAGACAATAATGCCCTATAAACACCTGCCGTCAGATCGACCTGTTTATCTTGAAACGCTTGCAGCACCTCACGGCTTATCGGCTTAAAAAGCAGCTTTTGTGATCGGTTTGGCAGTGTGGCACATAACCCCCACGCAACGTTTTTCCAGTCGCGCTGTGTCAACATCATGCGTCCGTCACGTTCCAGCTTTTCAATCGCTAACCGCACTTTTTCGATGGCAGGCTGATTGTTTTCCAGCGCATCAAAACGTTCCTCAATAAGTGCTAAGCGCCTGCTCAGGCGATGTGGTTGTGGGAAAGTACTGATCAGTCCATCTACAGTTGTATGTCTGGCCAGCATCAAAGCAAGTTTTTTTTCAAGATCAGCAATGCTCATCATTTACCTCGCAAGCTGACATGCTTCTATCGGTGCAGATACAAACTGCGGTTGTGGTGCGGCAGACTCTTTCTCTTTCAGGCCGTAAAATTGCAAGCGTAACTCGACCCGCCGAGAGGCTTCCTTGCTGTCTTTGGCTGCATTAAACGACACGCCACCAGCCAAAAATAGCTGTTTGACTTGGTTTTTTTGCGCATCAGTCAATAGTTGCTGCTCCGAAAATTTCGGATCGAGTAGTGTACACATCACCCATTCAGACCGTCGCAAGCTCAGATTCAGGTTATACAAATACGATCCATCTGTGTCAGTAAAACCCTCAATCACGATCTGCTTAAACCACTTTTGGCCTTGATCACTATTGGCGGCTTCCAGCACGATTGGCACGAGCTTTTGTAGTGCATCAATCCCAGCAGCGTTGAGCCGGTAGTCGTTGTGGCCAAAGCGTCCTGCTTCCTGAAAGTTAATCCGATTATCCTTACAGTTCACTTCGATCACTGTGCTTTGGAGCGCGGCATTTTGTTTGATGCTTTCACAAATGTCTAAAATATCGGCCTTGCGGTCATTTTCAGCTTGCGTGGCTTCGTTGATTTTCTTGGTAACGACCATCAGCGAAACCGCCATGACCACCAAAAATAGCGTCATCAATGCGGTCATCAAGTCAGCAAACGAGATCCAAAACGGCTTTTCTCCTTCGTCTTTTTGGCGAGCAGGCTTGTGATAGCGATTCCCAAACATAAGTTAGCCCGCCTTATGAACGACGTGCGTTGCGTTGAGCCATTTCCGTGAGATCCTCAGCAACATTGCCTAAGTCCTCAATACCGCTAGCGAGGCGTTTGACAGCTAAGTCCAACGTATTATCAAATGCACCTAACGAACGAGATAGGCTGCTTTCTACAGCCGAACCGAAGCTATCCAGACCTTTAGCAAGAACGTCGTTTACTTGTCCGAGATATTGCTGCATATCTTTTTGTACACCCTGTAGCGCCTGCGTCATCTGCTGCATATCCGCCAACATCTGGCTACTCATACCCGCTTCTTGACGCGCTGTTTCGATTAGTTTTTGCAATACCTGAATCGCTTGATCAACGCTATTGCGCGACTGCTGATAGTCGGTGACTAGTGTGCGGAGTTGATTAGTCGTACCAGTAAGGTTGCCGGATAATGTGTTGATTTGCGACAGTAAGACACTGCTGCCTTCGGTCACGCTGCTGAGTGACTGACCTGCAGTGCTAAAACGCTCTGCCGCCAAGCGCATTTTTTCAGCACCATCATTCATGCCTTTGATACTACTGATCGTCACTTCACTGACTTTTTCGAGGGTTTGTCGGTTGCTCTTGATCAGCGCGTCGCTTTCTTGTAGCAAGATATTCACTTGTTGGGTGAGGGTATTTACCAACTCGTTTGTACTGTCGTGTAAGGTTTGCTGATTTTGTGCTACGCGTTGTTCTTGCGCAATTTGCTTCTCGCCAATCTCTATCATCATCGTGCCGATGTTGCTGTTGATTTGACTGAGCATATCAGCAATTTGTAAGTTCATTTTTTGCGCTGCTTCTGCGCCTGTGTCACCGATTTGGGCGACGCTTTGCTGCACCTTTTCTAGCATGTCATTCATGGTGTTACCCATGTCGTTTTGCTTTTGCTGAATTTCAGTCAGCATATTCAGCATTTGCTGTTCGAGTGCTTTAGAAGAAGCCTCACTGTTGCTGCGCATGTCACCAATCAGTTGATTAAAGCCGAGTTGCATCTCGCGCATGGCGCTGACTGATTGGGTCATCATCTCACTCATGCCATTCATTTGACTGCCAAAAGTTGATTCAAGCCGATTCATAAAAGCGGTCAGAACGTCAGTCAGTAGGTCTTGCACGGCACTGCCTTGATCGCCGCTAACTTGCTGGACGCTACCGGCGATTTTTTCGAGAGGTGCTTGTAGACTGTCGGTGATGGATTGGCCGATCTGGGTGGCCATTGCTGTCACCATTTGGGTTTGGTGGTGCTGATTCTTTGCTTGTAAATCATCTAGCATATTTTGAAGTACAGGCTTCAGCTCACTAATTAAATGGTCTTTCATGTGGCTGGTATTAGGGTCTGTTGACGTTTCACATTGGCAACCAGATGAAGGCACATGCTAATGCCACCAGACTGACGAAATTACGTTTCAGTTTATCGTATCTCGTGGCAATCGCTCTAAACTGCTTCAGCCGTGC
>JBAQKP010000046.1:0-4128 GCA_049301135.1 Moraxellaceae bacterium
GTATCGTAGACCGCTTCGTCAAAAATCCCGTGACACCTGAGCAAAAGAAGCAGAATGCGCTGGATTGGCTGGCGATGATGCAGGGAGATGATGAATGAGTTGTGTTTATATCATCGACACTACCGTGTTTCTAAATCTGCTAAAGGTAGAAGGTCGAAATCAAGACCAAGCTCAGGTCGTCAGCGACTTTCAAACATATTCGGAAAGTGGTGCAGACTTTATTTTACCGATGGCAACCATTATCGAAACGGGCAACCACATTGCCCAAAATGGCGATGGTGGTACAAGGCGTAAGACAGCTTTACGCTTCTGCAAAGCGGTCAGACAAGCTTTTAGCGGTGCTAGCCCATACAACAAACCAAGCGTCTTTCCAGACCAAGCAGAAATACTGGGGTGGATTGACAGCTTTCCAGAGGTAGCAGGACAAAATAAGACTCCGCAAAAAACGAATGAAGGGATGAGCTTTGGTGACCTAAGCATCATCAAGGACTACGAAGCAACCTGTAGACGCTTTGCGATGACGGAAGTTCGGATTTGGTCACTCGACAGCGACTTGATGCAGTATCACCACCAGCCCAGCACAGCACAAAAAAATCGCCTTTAGGATAAAAGATCATGGTCAGCAAAACGGATGAACACGCCTTCGAACAACTGATTGAACGCCGCCTGACCGGATTCAATCTCGAAACCCTCGCCGCAGCACAAGCAGCAGGACTGCCCGCTGCCACCCCAAACCAAGGCTATCAGATCGGCTACACCAAAGACTTTAACCCGCAATACGCCCTCGATGAACGGCTGTTTTGGCAGTTTCTACACGCCACCCAACCGCTAGAACTGGCCAAGATCGAAAAGACTGGCGCGGACTGGCAACGCAAGATCATCGACCGGCTCGACCGACTGATTAAAAAAGACGGCGCACTCGGCTTGCTGAAAAAAGGCTTTCAGCTTGAAGATGCTGAATTTTGTCTGATGTATCCTGCCCCGCTTGCCAGCAGTGCAGACAGCGTCAAACACAATTTTTCCCAGAACATCTTGAGCTGTACCCGTCAGGTGCGCTACTCGCTCAACAACCCGTTGCAAGAAATCGACATGGTGTTGTTTGTAAATGGCTTGCCGATCATCACCTTAGAACTCAAGAACCCGCAGACCGGCCAAAATGCGCGGTATCACGGCGTAAAGCAATACTGCCAAGACCGCGATAACCGCCAGCCGCTGCTTCAGTTTGGCCGTTGTCTGGTGCATATGGCGGTCGATCCTGAAGAAATTCTGATGACCACTAAACTGAATGGCAAAGAAACATTTTTCCTGCCATTCAATAAAGGCAATCAGTTTGGCGCAGGCAATCCAATCAACCCCACTGGACACCGTACCGCATATCTGTGGGATGAGATTTTAAGCCCTACCAGTCTTGCCAACATCATCGCCCATTTTGTCCGGCTGGATGGCGATAGCAAAACGCCGTTGGCCAAGCGTGACTTGTATTTCCCGCGTTACCACCAGCTTGACGTGGTCAGGCGTTTGGTCGGTCATAGCAGTGAACACGGGGTCGGCCATACCTACCTGATTCAGCATTCCGCCGGTTCGGGCAAGTCGAACTCAATCACGTGGGCAGCGTTTCAGCTCATCGAAACCTACCCCACGACTGTCGATGTACGCGGCGCAAAGAGCCTAGAGCATCCGCTGTTTGATTCGGTGATTGTAGTGACGGATCGCCGCCTGCTGGACAAGCAAATCCGCGATAACATCAAAGCGTTTTCTGATGTGAAGAACATCGTTGCACCGGCGATGAACTCTGCTGAACTGCGACTAGCCTTGGAGCAAGGCAAAAAAATTATCATCACCACCCTACAAAAATTCCACTTTATCCTCGATGGGATCGGCGATATGAGTGGTCGTAATTTTGCGGTGATCATTGATGAAGCGCATAGCTCACAAGGCGGTAGCGCCTCCGGCGACATGAATAGTGCTTTAGGTGGTGAGACTGACATTGATGCAATTCATGACACCGCTGATACGGTACTGGAGAGTATTCGTGCGCGTAAGATGCGCGGCAACGCCTCATACTTTGCCTTTACCGCGACGCCAAAAGAATCTACCCTCGAAAAATTTGGCGAACGACAGCCTGACGGTAAGTTCCAGCCGTTTCATTTGTACTCGATGAAACAGGCGATTGAAGAAGGCTTTATTCTGGATGTATTGGCCAACTACACCACCTACCAAAGCTATTACGAAATCCAAAAGTCGATTGAGGACAACCCGCAGTTTAACAACAGCAAGGCACAAAAAATCCTGCGAGCCTACGTCGAAAAATCAATGGAAGGGATTGAAAGTAAAGCTGAAGTGATGCTGGATCACTTTTTGCAGCAAGTGGTCGGTACGCGCAAGCTGAAAGGCAAAGCCAAGGGCATGATTGTCACCCACGATATTGCCAGTGCCATCCGCTATTTTCATGCGGTGCAACAGCAACTGATCGCACGTGGCAGCCCGTTTAAAGCCTTGATTGCATTCTCAGGTGAAAAGCAATTTACCAAGGAAGCAGACAAAGAACTGTGTGGCAAGACCTACACTGAAGCAGGCTTAAATGGCTTTGCTGAAGCGGATACCAAAGACCAGTTTGACACTGATGACTATCGCTTGCTGATCGTCGCCAACAAATACCTGACCGGTTTTGATCAGCCCAAGCTGTGTGCGATGTATGTCGATAAGAAGCTGCAAGATGTGTTGGCAGTGCAAACCCTATCGCGGCTGAATCGCTCCGCCAATAAACTCGGCAAGCGCACCGAAGATCTGTTTGTGTTGGATTTTTTTAATAGCGCAGATGAGATGAAAGCCTCGTTTGATCCTTTTTACACCTCTACCACGCTATCGAAAGCCACTGATATTAACGTCTTACACGATCTCAAGAACGAGCTAGACAACCTTGGCGTGTATGAGTGGGATGAGGTTGAGGCGTTTATTGAGCTGTATTTTAACGACGCAGACGCCGATCAACTCAGCCCGATCTTAAATACTGCCGCCGAGCGGTTTCGCGCTGAACTGCTCCTGACTGATCTGGCCAAAGCTGACTTCAAGATCAAAGCCAAGCACTTCGTTAAGGTGTATGCCCAGATTTCGGCCATCCGCGATATTGAAATGCTCAAATGGGAACAGTTGTTTTGGTTCCTCAAGTGCTTGATCCCGCTGCTGGTCGTTACCGACGCAGAGCGAGATCAAATCAAGGGCTTGCTAGAGTTAGTAGATTTATCGAGTTATGGCTTAGAGCGCAAGACCTTGAATCAGCATATTCAACTGGATGATGCGGCGACTGAACTTGATCCGACCAGCGTTAATCCGCGTGGCGCACATGGCGAGGATGAAACCCCACCTGACCCACTTGATCAGATCATTACTGAGTTTAATGAGCGGTGGTTTTCGGGCTGGAAGTCTACGCCTGAAGATAAGCGCGTGAAGCTGACCCAACTGGCGCACAAGGTCAAACAGCATCCTGACTTTGCCGCCAAGTATCAGGCCACCAATAATCCTGACAACAAGCTGGCAGCCCTGCACAAGATTATTGCAGAGGTGATGCTCTCCGCACGGCGTGACGAAATGGAGCTGTATAAGCTGTTTGCAACCGATGACGCCTTTAAACTGGCAATGCAGCACAGCTTAGAGCGGATGTTGAATCTGTCGTGATGGTGCGGTTTAGTGGTGTGGTTGGCGGTATTTAATGCTTGGTGTTGACAGGATCGAATCGCGGTTAGTCGTCTCGTTCAGCCATTCGTTCGAAAATCCAGTCCTCGATTTCTGTGGATACCCAACCCACCCTACGATCTCCTAACGATACGGGTTTCGGGAAAGCACCCGCAGCCACGAGCTTGTAGATGGTCGAGCGACCGAGTGCTGTACATTCCATTACTTGTGCCAATCGCATGATTTTCATGATTCAACTCCAGAGTTCGTTCATGTAATAAGCAATTGGTGTAAAAAAATATTTTCTGTCTTTTAAGGCTCAACATCTGATACGCGATTGCTGTGAGCCTACTGACCTTAAAAAATTTCGACAGCTTGAAGCACCCTGCGACCGCATGCAGATACTTGTTCAATTTCAGGCCACAAAAAGCCCGTCACTTGGACGGGCTTGGGTAC
>JBAQKP010000047.1:0-2835 GCA_049301135.1 Moraxellaceae bacterium
GACTTGACCATCGTCGCGCGACTGGC
Source organism: Moraxellaceae bacterium (assembly GCA_049301135.1). Classification (GTDB taxonomy): domain Bacteria; phylum Pseudomonadota; class Gammaproteobacteria; order Pseudomonadales; family Moraxellaceae; genus JAYXXU01. Next base: position 27 of record JBAQKP010000047.1, read on the forward strand.
CTGATAATCACTCAGTAGCCACGCCATGGTGGCTTGGCTGACCGCACCAATCGTCCCCGTCGCCAAGATTTTTAGCTCTTGTTCATTCAGCGATAAACTCGGAAAAACCGACCGGCCAAACTGACTAAACATCTGGGTAAAATTTTCAATCGCCGCCAAGTACAACTGATCAATCCGCGGACTGACCCCAAGCACTTCTAGCCAGACAATTCGCGCGGTCTGCGGACACTCGACTGCTGCAAAAAATGCCTCCAAACCCGAAGCAATCACTTGCTCAACCGGTTGCTCCGGCAACACCGCGAGTACCGCTTGCAATACCTGTGCTTGGATCTGTTCGACACGCTGCTGATATACCGCTGCCAACAGTGACTCAATGCTGTCAAACGACTCATAAAAATACCGATCGGTCAGCGCGGCTTGTTTACACAGCATGCGTACCGTGGTGGCACGAAAGCCAACCGTACCAAACAGCACGTGGCCAGCCTGCATGAACTGCTGCCGCCGCGTGGCCTGACGCTGCTGCATCGACGTGCCAGCGTAGGTACGGCCGGTTGGATGGGGGTCTGAATTGGGGACTAATGTTTGCATGTTTATATTTGACAACATTTGTCGTCAGATGTAAAGTGAATACAAGCGTCGTCAGATTGTAGCGGCGCACGGCATACCCCCTACAGGCGAGCCTGCCTAACGAGCAGATGAGGACACAGCATGACCGCAATTCAAGTCGTGATTATTGGCAGTGGTTTTGGCGGGCAATGCGCCGCGATTAACTTACTCAAGGCTGGCATGCAGGATTTTTGCCTGCTGGAGCGCCGTGATTTTATGGGCGGCACATGGTGTCAAAACAGCTACCCTGGCGCGGCGGTCGATGTGCAATCGCCACTGTATTCGATTTCGCATGAGCCGTATGCGTGGAGCCAGATGTTTGCCGAGCAAGCCGAGCTACAGCAGTACACCAATCATGTGATTGAGAAATACCAACTGCGCGATAAGACCATCACCGGCTGTAATGTGACCCGTATCGAATGGGATGCCGACAGCCAGCGCTGGCATGTACACACCGAACACAAAGGCGTGTTTGTGGCGCAGTTTGTGATCAATGCCTCGGGGCCACTCAGCACACCAGTAATCCCTAACTTTAAAGGCCGCGACCGTTTTGCAGGCAAGACCTTCCACACCAACAACTGGGATCACAGCTATGATTATCGTGGCAAGCGGGTCGCGATTATTGGCAGTGGCGCCAGTGCTGCCCAAGTGATTCCGGCGATTGCTGCCGACGTTGGCCATCTGCATGTGTTCCAGCGCACACCGCATTGGGTGATGCCGCGTCCGGATTATCAGTTCAGCCCGTTGCAACAAAAACTGATCGGCAATAAAGCCTTGCATAAAGCCGTACGCACCGCGGTGTACTGGAACCTTGAAACCCGTGTGATTGGATTTAAATACTCCCAGACCCTGCTGAATCTGGTCGCGCAAAAAGCCGCTCTGAAACACATCGAGACCCAAATTGCTGATCCAAAACTACGTGCTGCGGTCACGCCTGATTACACGATTGGTTGTAAGCGGATTATTTTATCGAATACGTTATATCCTGCTTTGGCACGGCCTAACGTCACGTTGCACAGCAAGGACTCAGCGATTGCATCGATGGACGAAACCGGCATTCACACCACAGACGGACAGCATGTCGAGCTTGATCTGATCATCTACTCGACCGGTTATGATGCAACAGATGGCGTGATTTCTTATCCGGTGGTCGGCAAAAAAGGCCAAACCCTACAGGATTTCTGGCAAGAATTTCCACGCGCTTATCTCGGCACCACGATTCCCAATTTCCCGAATTTTTTTGTGGTCACAGGACCGAATACCGGCATCGGCCACACCTCAGCGATCTTCGTGATTGAAGCCCAAATGAACTACATCATGCAGGCGCTCGGCGCAGTGCAGACGCAAGGCAAACAAGCAATTGACGTGTCAGCGGCTGCCGAAAACGACTACACCCAGATGATTCACCGTGAAATGAAAAAAACCGTCTGGCAAAACGGCGGCTGCCAAAGCTGGTATCAAAGCAAGAGCGGCCACGTCATCGCGATGTTCCCTGGTTTTAGCTTTACCTATCGGCAGATGGCCAAGCGCTTTCAGCCTAAACACCACATTTTTTCTTAAGGACGTTTCAGTATGTCGAATTATTTTGACAAAAAAGTCGTCGTGGTGACGGGTGCAGGTTCCGGCATGGGACGTGCGTATGCGTTGGCATTTGCAGCCAAAGGCGCAAAACTGGCACTGAATGACTTTAACCCGCAGTCACTCGACGAAACGGTGCAACTGCTCGAAGCACGCTATCCCAACTCAGTGTTTGCGCAAGCCTTCGATGTGTCAAACCGTGAAGCGATGTTTGCGTTTGCCGATCAGGTCAAAACCCATCTGGGCACAGCAGATGTGGTGATCAATAACGCGGGGATTGAGGGCATGTTTGCGCCGTCGTGGCAAACCGATATGGCGCGTTTTGAGCGTACCATGAACATTAATTTTTATGGTGTGGTACATGGCAGTCATGCGTTTTTGCCGCATTTGATCGAAAAAGGTCACGGTCATTTGGTCAATGTATCGAGTATTTTTGGCTTGGTCGGCACACCAAACCATAGTGATTATTGTGCCAGTAAGTTTGCGGTGCGTGGCTTTACTGAGTCGCTGATGACCGAGTTGCAGTCCAGCAACATCAAAGTGCATCTGCTGCACCCTGGTGGGATTGCCACCAATATTGCACAGTTTAAACATGCTCAGGCATTTTCCAACCACTATTTAACCA
>JBAQKP010000048.1:0-3107 GCA_049301135.1 Moraxellaceae bacterium
TGACTCGCAAGACATTGAGCTTTTCAAAAACTAAGGAAAACCACGAGGCTGTACTTCATGCCTTTATCTTGCAGTACAATCACGAGGTCAGACAAATATATGAAACACGTCTGATTTAGACACTACCCGGAGTTGTATTATACATTCACGCTGTTTTAAAACTTCCTGTACACGCTGATTGGTTTGACGATCATCGCATCCTGCTTGTCTTCGCCTGTGTCCCAAAACCAATATATCGCTATTTACAATCAAGGTCAATCCAATCACTTCAAGATAATATCAGTTTTCCTAACAATTTAACCGCCTCAAGAAAAACTTAAAACCATGAAAGGATTAGATTTTTTATAGAACCTATAATAACATGAAGTTAAGCGGTATGATTTACAGGACAAACGGCGATTTACCCTGTAAAACTAGACTAAAGTCGAATACGCATCAGATCGAAAAGGACGAGCCGCAGCCACAAGTCGTGGTGGCATTCGGGTTTTTGACCACAAAACGAGAACCGTCTAAGCCTTCAATATAATCGACTTCTGAGCCAACCAAATACTGATAGCTCAGTGAATCAACCACCATCGCAACGTCACCGTTGTCGAACCGAGCATCGTCATCGTTTGCAGCATCAGCAAAGCTAAAACCATAAGAAAAACCGGAGCAACCACCACCGGTCACGTAGACTCGTAACAACAGATCATCACTGCCTTCACCTTGGCGTAAGAGGCGAATTTTCTGGGCAGCTTGATCACTGAGGGTAATAGCAGGGGCGTTCATGATGGGTATTCCTCGACTGACTGCCATCCGTGCAAGTATGGATGGCGGTATTACTTTAGCACACTCTAAAGCTGAGGCCGTGCTTGGTTTTTTCAAGGCGACACGCATCATGTATCAAGCAGTGTTTTTGATGATGGCAGCAACCCCAAGGAGCGGCTGCCGTGTTCGTTTTGTTGCGTGCGAGAGTGTTACTCGTCGTTCAGACTACACTCATAGTTGGTCGGTTCAATCTTGCACCGTACCCGCTTGAGCAATGACATCATTGCCTTATCGTAAGTACCGTCTTTGGTCAGCATGATCCGAGACTCACGCATCAGCTTTTGATAACCAGGTTTGTCTGATTCTGGCACTTCCATCCAGTATTTGGCTGGAATGTCTTTTTCGGACACATCAACATAGTTGTAAGCTGTTTGTAGCTGTGAAGCGACATATTCGCGGATTTTTTGATTGGCTGCTGGATTATCAAACTTCTTACGATTGACGACTAAGGTCGCAGTAACTTGTAGTAGCGGGAAGCGAACGACCGCCCCACGCGCGTTACCCGCCGCATCAGTCATGCCTCGATGTAGCTCCAGCGGCTTAAACAGCACTGCTGGACCTGCAACGATATCCACTTGCTTGTTGTTAAATGCACCCGCGATGGTGGCCAGATCGACAGATACCGGCTGCGCGCCGATTTGTTGTACCAACTTGGCTTGTGACCGATCAAAATCCAATACGGCGATTTTCTTACCCGCCGCTTTGGCTAAAGTATTGATGCTGCGGTCGTTCACCATAATATAAGCCGCTCCCAATGGAATCATCCCAACCACTTCGTAGTCGAGATTTACCATGTACTTGGCCATTTCGGGTCGCGCCAGTGCTTGTAAAGCAGCGGAGAGATGTCGGTAGCTTGGTACTGAGCCAATCGAATCGAGTGAGCCGGTGAAGCTATTGAATTGACGGGCACGCAAGGTGCTCATGGCGGCGGCATCGCACTGCCCTGCTTTAAAGTCTTCTGCAACGACAGCTTCGTTGGTGTAGACCTTCAGTTCGACGGGTTTGGTAATCCCAAATTTTGGCATTTGTAAGACATAGTCTTTGGCAAACCCATACGCATCACCGCGTGTGCCTAACGGGTCGTAAATACACAATAATAGCTTGTCGCTCGCCATACTCAGCGACGACATCATGCTCAGGCTTAAGCCCGCCACTAACGCAGCAAACCGAGTGTTTTTATTGTTCATACCGTGCTCCAAAAGAGATCCTTGCAATCTACTGCGCACTGCCTCCAAACGGAGAGGGATGGATGGTACAGCGCAGTTGTTGTGCTTACCATACGCTAGTGTCAATCGAAGCCCTATGACCTTAGCAACCAATTCAGCTTGCACATGTTGTCAAAAAGCCCGTATCAACGGGCTTTTTGCATTCAGTTACGGCAGATCAAACGACTTATTCGTCTTTGAGTGCACACTCAAAGCTAGATGGGTTTTGCTGGCAACGGACACGCTTCAGCAATGACATCATTTTGGTGTTGTAGAAGCCTTCTTTGGTCAATTCAATCCGTGCTTCACGCATCAGCTTGATATAGCCGACTTGGTCATTGGCTGGAATTTCCATCCAATATTTAGCAGGAATGTCTTTTTCGGTTTTTTCGACCATTGCCACAGCACGCGGCAGTTGTGCAGCAACCCACTCACGGCTCTTCTGACCGAAACCGGCTGGGAATTTGTTTTGACGGATAATGATGTTACCGGTGACTTGCAAGATTGGGAAACGTGCAATCGCACCTTTAGAGCCCAGACCTTTATGCAGTTCTAGTGGCTTGAAGGCAACTGCTGGCGCACCAACGATATCAACCTGACCGTTGTTGAACATGCCACCAAAAGTGGTGATGTCAGCAGATACTGGCTGTGCGCCAACACGCTGTACCATGCGTGCCTGTGCTTTGTCATAGTCAAGCACGGCGATTTTTTTGCCGGCTGCCTTGGCCAAAGTATTGATGCTGCGGTCGTTAACGAACAAATAGGCTGAGCCCATCGGTGTCACGCCAGCCACTTCGTAGCCACTTTGTACCATGTCTGCTGCAAGCTGTGGCTTCGATACCAATTGCATGACAGCGCGCGCTGCGGCATTCGATGGCACTGCGCCAATCGCATCAATCGAACCCACGAAGCTGTTGAATTGACGACCACGCATACCCGTTAAGGCAACCGCGTCACATTGACCTGCTTTGAAGTCTTCTGATGCCACACGCTCATCGGTATATGGTTTTAAAGTGACTATTTCACCCCAGCCATTGTCAGCCAGTGCATAGTCTTTCATCATGGTATACACATCACCAGATGTACCTAGTA
>JBAQKP010000049.1:0-1972 GCA_049301135.1 Moraxellaceae bacterium
AATCGCGCGCATGTCGTCGGCCAGACAAAAATCAACCATGACTCCGATTTGCCGCATCGAATAGAGCGGTAACGAGAGGTCGACATTTTCTGGGCGCAACGTGTCTGCCACGTGACATCGGTACCGCACCTTGGTGTCAAAGTCGCGTAAAATAGCGCCGCGACTCGAGGCAAACATGTGATTGGTTGCGTCTATCGTAAAGATTATGTGGTCGTTGCTGGCAGCCAAATAGGACCGTATATTAACGTCCTCTTGGTTGACGAAATCAGAGACCGTTTTATCCGCGTTTATCGCGACCGTTGTCCCACGAATAAGCCGCTCGACGACGGGTCTTAACCCCTGACTGACTGCAATCGTTTCCGCCGTCTGCCCGCGCTTATTCGCGAGGGCCGGGTCCACAATGGGCGACTCCAGTACTGCCATCGCCGCGTCCGTATTCAGCGACAGACAGGCCACTATTAGGGGGGTGTTTCCAGTAGAGGTTTGCGCCTGATTTATCGTTTGCGGCGTTATTAGTCTCTTTATATTATGTGCATTCGTACTCGCCGCCCAAAAGAGCGCAGACTCACCCAATGCATTAACAGAAGCAGCGTTCGCGCCCTTGTCGAGAAGTTTGGCGACAACTGCGTCCATTCCCAGACCGCCCTTGGCCGCCAGAATGAGCGCCGTGTTGCCGCCACCCGTGCTCACTTGCGACACGTCTGCGCCCAAATCAATCAATAGCAAACACACATCCGCCAACTTTTTGCCCGCCGCAATTAGCAACGCATTCACTCCATTTTTGTTTATAACATTCAACCCTATTGGTCTCGATCTCTTTAGCAGGGCTATAGCAATAGTTGGTAGATTAGCGCCGCATGCCACCATAAGGGCAGTGTTGCCTGTTGCGTCTAAATGCCCATTGTCGGTAGACACGAGCTTTGCCGCGGTGGACTCCATGCGATTCATGCACGCAATCATGAGCAGCAAACTGCCGTCGGGGTCGACTGTGTTTAGTGCAAATTTTCCCGAGTCAATGAGTTTGTTGGCGACATCCGTCATGTTGCTGTAGCATGCGAGCTGGAGTGCATTGCGGCCATCGGCGTAGACTGCTTGCGGGTTGTAGGCGCGCTTTTTAATCAATTGTAGGGCCGCGGGGCTGTCTCCACGCGACACGGCGGCCAATAGTGCATCCATTATGTATTTGGTCGAGAAAAACCGTACAGAAAAACCGTACAGATGCACATATTTATGCAGTAACATTGTACATGTTCCTGTTTGGTTGTAATAGTGGGTCTTGTAATAGCATGTCTAACCACATCGATGTCGCCATCGACAGCCAATGTAATATTAGTAATAGAAACCAAACACCCACAACAAACACGTATTGTGATTCGTAAATAATTTCATACACCATTAATACCATACATATTACTATAAATATAAACAGGGCGATTAGTGCAAATTCGCATACCAACCATATGCCTACAATAAGTATCCATAGGGCAGCACCACATCCAGAATCAATCATCCAGAAAACAGTGTTTATTGCAATTTCAACCATCAACATCGAGTTGAGTGCCCCCATGCGTACAAGTTCGACAATAGTCAGCATCGATTTAACTGCACCCAAACGCAAAAGACCGAGAATAGTCACGATCGCCGCCGCAATTGATGCCTTTTTTCGTGATTCTGGTGCCAGTTCGCCCACACATGCCTCGTACAAGGAAATAAACCACATGTTAATTACACTAAATATAGTCAACGCTGCTGCACCGAGTGCAAAATAATAAATAATAAATGTTGACGCTACGTATACGAAATTTGCCATGTTTTTGTCGAGCAAACGGCAATCAAATCGCCGTCATTTTTCGGTCCAGGTATTGGATTTCCATATTAATCCCGCTTTTATTTTAGAACAGGTGATTCGTATATGTCGAAAATAGCGGGGTTTCGCCATACACATCTCCAGTTGATTTTCTCGGGATTTGCC
>JBAQKP010000050.1:0-2963 GCA_049301135.1 Moraxellaceae bacterium
TGACTCGCAAGACATTGAGCTTTTCAAAAACTAAGGAAAACCACGAGGCTGTACTTCATGCCTTTATCTTGCAGTACAATCACGAGGTCAGACAAATATATGAAACACGTCTGATTTAGACACTACCAATTTGTTTATTATTGATTTTAGCTGTCTTGGTGTTGGTCTGTAAATTTTGGACAAAAATTTGCACATAAAAAAAAGTCTGCTTTCGCTAGCTTTTTTCTGAGTCAGGCCAAGATTTTGTATGAGAGCGATTATTTGGCTTCTTGAGTTATCCTCAAAGCTATTTTCAGCTGAAAGCTTGAAGCTAAAATCAATAAATTTTTCCAAATACTGATTTTCGCTCTTGAACCCGTAATAACTATCAATCGACTCGCAAAGCTGTTTTTTGTGAATTGCTAGAACAAACACAATGTTCGGGATTTCAAAAAAGTGTTTAATCCGCTCAATCAGTCGAATGGAAAATTCAGGCTTGCAGCGGTCAAGCTCATCAATGATAAATACCAATGGTTTGTCTAGTTTGCTGGCAATTTCTATAAGTTGCTGCTTGAAGCTCTCAAGGGTTTTTTTATCGGCTTCATGATTCTGGACTTTTTCTTCTAACTGCGCCCTGATTCTTTCACTCATATCTTCAGAAAATTTCTCGCCAAAATCTCCAGTTGCCTCCTTAATTCCTTCAACTGTTTCTGTGATTGATTGAGCTACCAATCCTGCGCTCATAAGGGTCATTGCTGCTGAAAATATCAATTTTGGCAAGCTGGGAAGCATAGCGTGATAAACAGACACAGCAGTCTTTCTGAGTCGCTTACCCTGTTTTTTTTCCACCTGACTAGCAATCTCTGTGGCAATCAGCAGGAACGGGTCGTCTATGTAGTCGTTGGCAAAGGCATCAATATAGGCAACGTCATGTCCTTTTTTGATCAAGTGTTGCCTCCAGTGCTGCACAAACCATGTCTTGCCAGCGCCCCATTCGGCATCAATTGCAATCGTTGCGCCAACTTTCATGCGCCCCACGTAGCCTGTTAGATGTTCTGCAAACTGCTTGCGTCCCCAGTGATCATCAGCAAAAGGCTCGATTATGTTCGAATAATCGTCTTTTGGCCATTTGAGTTGTTCTGGGATGGTTGGATCAGTCATCGGTTGTATCCTCTATTATTGTGGTTTTAGGCTGTTACATCGAAACCCAGCGGTCAGCATTCATATCGCTCGCATCGCCGTCTTTTACTGCTTTAATCATGGTCATGTCCTCATAAAGAGGGAATAGGCCGATAGAGCGCAGGTATTCTTGAGTGATTTTTTCTGAGCTTTCCATAACGCCAAACTCGCGGGCAGTGGCGATCATCATCACCAGCTCATCAAATGACAGGCTGATGCGTTGATCTGGCTTAAACGGGATGCGGCATGGAATGTCGAAGGAGTTATCGACAGTCTTATAGTCAAATGCGATCAGGGCATCGGTCAGGTTTCGGTCATCTACTTTGGTAAAACGGTTCATATCTACATCCTCTGGTTTTGGCTTATTCATTCTATCTGCCCAATATCTTAAAAACAGACTTGACTACTTCTTTGCGACAACCGAGGTCGCCCTAAACTCGTAAACACACAATTTTACTTAAACCACTCCCGACACCCTGCCGTAAACTCCTCACTAAACTCAACCCCCATCTCAGCCCAGCCTCCGTCAGTATCTACACAGTCATTGGCATTTTTCAGCTTATTACCCTCGGCATACATCCAACCGTTGTACCGGTCGCTGTCGCGCTCAAAAGGCGTCGTGTTGCGCATCTCATACGTCATCCAGCCGACATATCCAGCGCCAACAAAGGCACATAGGACGACAGTGGCGGTGATTGCGACTAGGGCGCGAGGGGCAGGGCGGGTCTTGATCATGGCTATCATCCAGTCATCTTGTTGTGAGGCTTTGTGTCGGTAATTGCTAGCGATATGCCCCCGATCTTATATTTCTTAAGCTAAAAATATCAATATTTAATTGCTCTTAGTGTGATAGCTTTATGGAGATTTTATATCTGAAAAACAGAGGTTCTCATGACATCCGAGAGTCCCGTATGGGCGGTTTATGAAGAGTACAGAACGGCTAGGCTTAATGTAAAATACTACAGTGCTAGAGTTGAAAGCCTAGAAAACTGGAGTTTGTATCTTGACATTGCATCGGCAGTCACCGTTCCTAGTTCTGCCGTGTCTGGGCTGTTCTTTCTCAAGATTCCTATTGTGGCAAAGGTCTGGCTATACGTTGTTGGTGGCGTAGTCATACTGTCAGTTATAAAACCATTTTTGAGATTTGGCCAGAGAATCAAACTGTATGATCAAACTGTGTCTGGTTATAGGGCGCTTGATCATGACCTGCACGAAATTGTTTTGAAGATACGCACTGAAGCGTCTTATTCGGCGTCATCAAAAAAGATGTTTGATGCTGCAATGAAAAAGAAAAAGGCTCTGGTAACGAATCCTCCAGAGCGGGTTTCCAATAAAAAGCTTGTTGAAAAATTCATGTTGGAGGTCGATTCCGAGATACCCTCAACATCCCTTTTTATACCACCACAGGAAGATTGAAAATGACTGATAAACCAAACTCACCGACTCCACCCAAGCCACCATCGCCACCCAAGCCGCCGCCGCCACCACCACCAGGGCCAGATACCAAGCACGTTACTCCTACGAGACCATGGCCGCGTTAAAAGGCTGGTATTGCGTTTGGCGAGTCTGATGACTCCAATCGCACCTGCACCTCATAGGCCGGATGCTGCCCAGTGGCCAGCAGAAATAAGCCCCATGTGGTCGGGTGGGGGCGTTGTTCGCCTTTTTCCCAGCGTTGCCAATTGCTGATATTGACCCCGCACAAGTTGGCGCACTTGGCCTGCGTTCCGACCTGTTGCCGCAACTCCTTAATTTCTTCGGGTGCTGGTGGCTCGGTGGGTAGGTTGTTCCAGATTTGCACGGGG
>JBAQKP010000051.1:0-5858 GCA_049301135.1 Moraxellaceae bacterium
GGTTAGGGTAGGCGCGATGCAATAGCATCTGCTCGACCATCGGATTTAAAAAGGTTTTAAGCAAGCGTTTCGGGTCGCGTTGCAGAAGCTCTGCAAGTACGCGCGTTCCCAAATGATAACGTTGGCACAGTTGTAAGATGGTGTGTTGCATCAGTTCAGTTGGCGCACGTTGGCGTTGACGGATGGGCGAGGCGAGTTGGTGCAAAGCCTCTTGCTCCGCATCAGACAGTTGCGTGAGTTCCAAAATAACCGTCGGCGTGAGTATTGCTAACGACCCCTGCTCTGGCGCTAACGCCCCCTGCTCCGGTGCGAACGACCCCTGCTCCGGTACGAACGGTTCGTACTCTGGTGCGAACGACCCTTGCTCCGGTGCTAGCGACCCTTGCTCAAAGATGGATTTTGGTTGCTGCCAAGGCAGTTGATAGCGCTTGCCTCGACCAAAGCCTTTGGCTTGCAATAAGCCGTCCTGCACCATTCGAGTGAGCATTTTAGTAATATCGGCCGAGTGTTCAACACACATGTCTTTAATTCGTGCATGTTTGATTGAACCCTCAACGGCAGCGGTCGCCAATGCAATACGCTCCAACTCGTTTAACTGATTGAAGCGTTCACCCAATTGTTTTTGCAGATCTTTCAATACATCAACAGGCAGTAAGCTGGCCATTTTTAGGGTGATTTGGGTTTGCTCAGGATCTTCAATCTGTTGGAATAGCGGTCTGCGCCAGTGCTGTGCTTGCCAGCCATATAAAATGGTCTGAATCTCAGAGCCTGCCTTGTCGCCATAACTCACACCGTCATCGCACAGGGTGTGGCAAAAATTCCAGATTTTTTGGACAAGGTTTAAGGCGTTCATAAAGATTCACTAATTAGTTCACTTTCCATGCGTCGGATTGCACCGATCAGATTGCGAAAACTAGCTGATCGTTGATTTTCTAAGTTGAGATACTTACCGATTTCACGTGAACCTGCGACTTTTTCATAGCGTTGACCGGTCAAATTTTTCAACTCACGGCTGGGTCCTCCCAAATTATCTGGGTTTCGAAACTTTTTATTTTGCTGATGTTTGACTAAGCCATTTATGTGCAGAGCCTGTTCAACCGCTTGTAGATCAGCCAGATAGAAAGTCTCCAATTCTTTGCAGGCAATTCGAACGACACACTGTTTCGCTCTACCAGATTGAGTACACAGAGCAAGCAACTGGTTTTTAACAGCCAAACAATCAGGGTGGTTGTCCAGATCACGCAAAACGATGAACCGTGCTTGCGAGTTTTGATAGGCGCGGATTTTGCGTGTGAGTTGTTTTTCCAGATCTTGCTTTCCTTCAAAGGGAATGCATCTAACGCTAATTTCATTGCTCAGTATTCTTGGAAGTAATGATTCCAACATCGCTTTGGCTGAAGGCTCTTCAAGCAAAAAAACTAATTCCTTCATTGTGGGTCTACCCCATCAAAAAAGCCTTGTTTCCACAGGTAGCCAAGTTGATCACCTTCAGCGATATAAGCGGCGATCTGTGCATCGTCCTTGGCGCGACGAATTTCTGTGCAACCCTGCTGTTTGACTAACCAGCAGACTTCGTCCAACTCCAAGGCGTTTAAAAAATCGGGCGAGTGCGTGGAAACAAACACTTGGCCGCCCCGATTGGCATAACTGCGAAATTCTTCAGCCAGTTCTGTCATCAGTCGAGGATAAAGCTGGTTTTCCGGCTCTTCTACACAGAGTAACGGGTGAGGGCTGGGGTCATATAACAGCACCAGATAGGCAAACATCTTAATAGTACCGTCGGACACATAGCGATCCAGAAACGGGGTTTTGAAGGAGCCATCCTGAAACCGCAACGTCAGATAGCCATCGTCCATTAACTTTGGTTCCACCGACGACACACCCGGCACCCGCCGCGCCATCGTTTCTAATATACGTTTAAATACCGGCGTATGTTGCTCGTGCAAATAGCGAGCCACTAAAGGCAGGTTTTCACCGGATTCTGATAAATGCTCGGTTTCACCCACTGCGTCCTTGCGGCCACGAGCGGCACTGATGTGAAAGTCAGAGACATGCCAGTTTTCAATTAATCGTCGAAACGCATTAGCCGCTTTAAAACGCTCGAATTGCCCAAGTCCTTTAATCGCCAAGGTGTCGGGTGCTACTTGTTCGGTTTCGCGCTCAAGCTCTTCATCGGCTTTATTAAAGTCCTCTTCGTTTGTAATGGCATATCCATTCCCCTCCCTGAAATCAAGAAAGTGGTAAGGCTTTCCACTAGCGCCGCGCTTATAGCGAAGGATTTCCCGATTCACCACTGGTAAGCCTTTGCGTTCGATAATCTCTAGCGAGTAGGTCACTAAACGATTAACACCGCTAATTTCCATGCGGTACTGTAATTCAATTCGTATGGAATCCTGTTTGGGATCACAGCCACGACTTAATACTTCAGCGAATCGACCTCGCTTATCTAGCGCTTGCCGAACATTACCTTTCAGGCAGTCGTGCAAAAAACCAAAAACATCGAATAAGGTGGATTTGCCCGAGCCATTTGCACCTACCACGACCATAAAGGCGGGGATGTCCTTCAGATGCACATCTTTGAATGCTTTAAAGTTCTGTAACCTGATGGATTCAATTTTCATCGCATACTCCATTTTTGTTCGGCGTATTTTGCCGACCCTTGGCTTTTTTAGGCTGCGCGGCGCGTTCGGCTTGGATGCGTTCGAGTAAGCGGCTGGCCGGTTCGTCGTTGGGGTCTTGCGGCACAAGCTCTCCAGCAAAGGCGGCTCGAAGGATATTTTTACGCTGTGTAGCGGATTGCGACAAAGCCAGCTGGATACTTTGCTGTTGTCTGGCAGTTGCTGTAATCCCTAATTCTATCGCCTTAGATATTTGATATTGTTCGCTATGTGGCGGCAGCGGTACAGGTAAGTTTCTACAGACCTCAAGCGTTAAGTTTGTTTGACCAGCAGTTGTCTTTGATCTTTTCATAAGCCAGTTTTGCGCGTTTTTAGACAAAAGATAGTTGCACAAAAAATATGGAAGTACGCCGTCTAAAGCTCTGAAAATACAGATCGCTTGGTTAATATTCCATTCAGGATATGTATTTGGTGTGACAATAACCTGTCCTAGTGGCGGTCCAACGATGTTCATTAAGATATCATTGGGATAGACGATGGATCGATTTAAAAAACCTTTGTGGACTTTCTCGGAAATGAAAACTTTATCAGAGAAGTTTAATATTCCAGTATTTGTTAAGTTTGTCACTCTTAAAAAAGGAATGTCTTTGGCTTCTGTTTGAACGACCATGTCTTTTGTTGGTGTTGTTCCCTTGGTAATAAAATCACATATTTGCTCGGCACTCGCCCAAACCCACCCCTCCGGCAACTCCGGTAAATTAGTAGTATCCGGCTGTACCGGTTCGGGGTATTTTTTTTGCCAGTCTTTCGGTGGTTGTTTGCCTTGCTCGGCAAACTTTGCCAATTGCTTTGCTTCCCAGCGTTTACGCCGTTCTTGCAAAATGCGCTCTAGCAGTTGTGCGCCAGTTTCATGCGCTGTGTTGGGAATACTAGACTCGCGCCATTCGCGCGTCAGTTCGCCTTCCACAGCGGCTTTGAGTAGCGATTGGCGGTATTGGCTTAGCTTGGCTTGTGCGGTTTTCAGTTCGCTTACACCTGCATCAAGGTCAGACAGTAGTTCTTCGAGCTTGGTGACGATGCGGGTTTGTTCGTTTAGGGGAGGGATGGGTATCCTGTGGGCAAGAAATGGTGCACGGTTAATATGTTTCATCGTGCTTCCATGTAGATGCTCAGTATTTACAAGTTCCTCAATCGCATTTTTTAGCCAATAAAACAGAAGATCTTTTTCAACAAGACTGGAATTAGGAACAACCTTGAAAATATGTTGATTAACCAGTGCGTCTTCTCTTAGCCACTTAAATGCATCTAATGTGGCTGACCAACTAACGAGCAAATCACCGGATTTTACGTGATACTCTTTTGAAACATTAAGATTAGTTCGATTTAATGGTTTGGACTCATCTGTAAGATTTTGAATCCTAATGATGGGTAGACCTGTATCTTCTCTATGATTTGGCTTAAAAGCAAAACCATTGATGTATTCGCCACTGTCATTAATCGTTGCCCATGCCCAACCTTTCGGCAATTCACTCACGCCACCAACTCCTCGTTTAACTCATCCATCAGTGGCTTGAGCGTCTCGCTAAACAACTGCACCGCCTTATGTACCGCGCCTTGGCTGGCAAACTCGCCATACTCAAAATCCTCAGCGTCCAGCCGACAGCTCGCCGCAATATGATCACGCATCAAGCGTAACCATAGCATCTGCTCCTCACTAAATGCACTCGACCGCTGCGCATTGTGCCGAAACACCCAATCCTGAAAACGCTGATTGACCTGCTCTCGAAACGGCCTAAGCTCCGTATCCAAGCCCAACGCAAAGCGCAACAACGCCACCACATCAGTCAGTTGCCGCTGCACATCCGCGCCTTTCACCTGACTGCCTTTCACCCGTGCATACGCACTCCACAGCCGCTCCGTGGTCAACAGTAGCGGCGGGCGGGCGAGTGTAGCATGTAAGGACTCAATCATCTCCAAGGTCAATGCACGCCGCTGATACGGCTGATCATAAAAGAAGCCCAAAGCCGCAATCTCATCCCGATGCTCAGCCAAATACGCCTCAAACGACGCAATCACCGCCTGAGCTTTATCCGCCGCCTGCTCACTAAAACCCGCAAAAGTCACCTGATCCAGATTAACTGTATCAATCACCTGCTCATGTTCGACCCGCGCACGCTCCAACACCTCCCGCAGCTCCGGCGCATCAAACACCATACAAGCCTGATCGATCAAATCCGCCTGCGCTGCCAGCCGCTCAGGCTCAGATAAGGTCTGCTCAGTGCGCGTGTCGCCCTGTGCCACCGCCAACGCAATCGCATGACTCAGCACCTGATCAGGATCAACCGACGCCACCAAACGCTTCGCCATCTCACCGATACTGACCCCACCCGCAACCGTGGCAATCTGTGCTTTGGTCTTGTCGTCGAGTTGCTTATTCAGACGAATCAAGCGATTGGCAAGGCTTAAAATCGTCGCTTCGTCACGACTGCCCAACGCCACGCCCTGCAATAACCCCTTGAGCGGCACGGTCGGATTTTTTTCCAATGAACGGCTTTCGGTCTTCAGGGATTTTTCCACCCCGACCGCATCAATCATCACAAAACGGGTCTTGGCACTGTCGGCACTGGCCGAAACCTTTTTTAAGCCCTCCGCACCGAGACTGCGCACACCACGGCCTTTCATCTGCTCGTAATAGCCACGCGAACGCACATCGCGCATAAACAGCAACACCTCCAACGGCTTCACATCCGTCCCCGTCGCAATCATATCCACCGTCACCGCAATACGTGGATGGTACTCATTGCGAAAATTGCTCAATACCTCATCGGGATTGGTCGCGTTATAGGTGACTTTTTGGCAAAACTCATTGCGCTGGCCATACACCTCGCGCACGGTTTGAATGATGTCATCGGCGTGGCTGTCGGTCTTGGCAAAAATTAAGGTTTTCGGGGTTTCTTTACGGCTGGGGAAAATCTCATGCTCAACCGCTGTTTTCATCGCTTGAATGACGTGGCGAATCTGGCTGGGATTGACGACTGAGCGATCTAACTGTTTTTTGTCATAGATCAGATCCTCTTCAGTCTGCGCCCAACGCTTGGCGCGGGTCTGCCGATCCCGATGATCGACCCATGCTTTGGCGGCAATCAGTTGGCCTTTGCTGGTGATTTCGGTTTCGATTTCATACACGTCATAGCCGACATTCACGCCATCGACCACCGATTGTTCATAACTATACTGGGC
>JBAQKP010000052.1:0-4464 GCA_049301135.1 Moraxellaceae bacterium
TGACTCATCTCCACCCCGTAACGCTCGCTGGGTCGGCTGGCCTCGGTCGTACCCGCATCACCGACAAACAACAGTTCCGAGTCAGATTTTAAGCCCCAAGCCGCCACACTGCTGTGCAACTTGGGCAGCCACTCCGTCCGCAAACCCACTTCCGCCCCACGAGTGCGCACCAGCGGATCAACCTGATCAATCGGCTGCAAAAATCCATCTTCTCGCGGATCAGGATTGATGCTGATGGTCGAACCACGCGCGTCATTACTATGAAAGCCACTGCCAGCGCTCAGGTAATATTCAGTTTTTGCCCACGGGCCCAGCACCACACCCAGTTTTGGACTGACGATCTGGGCGTTGTCACGGCCAGAGTTTTCGGGGTGATTGGCCTGCACATCAAAGCGATAGGCATCGACCCGCAGTCCCACCACACTGCGCAACCACGGCAGCCATTGCAGTTGATTTTCTGCCCACACGCCCAACGAGGTTTGATCCACTTGATCTTGTCGCACCGTGTCGAATCGCTCACGCTGCTCATTCAAATGCAAGCCAACATCGCGGATATGATCATGCCGCAATTGCGAACCGACACTGTTGCTCATTGCACGACCTTGCCAATCTGAGCGCCATGTTTGCTTCAGATTGCCGCCCACCACCTGTCGCCGATCCACCTGCTCAAACTGATCGCCGCGCTGCGCATCGCCTAAAAAATAAGTAAAATTCGAAAACAAGTTCAATTGATAGTCCATCGCATACAGGTTAAACGTCTGCGACTGCTGATCGTCGTGCCGTGCGCCACTGAGCGACAATGAACTGCGCTGCGTGTCGCCACCGTTGGTTTTTTCTAAGTTACCAAAGCGACCGATCAAGCCTTGCTCAATCGCCCGCTGCGCCACTTGATCGGTGGCGTTCCACTTAGCTTGATAGTGCTGTGCTTGTACTGACCAAGACTGCTGCTGATCACCTGCACTGTAGCGTAACACCGCGTGATCAGCTTCTAGGTTTTGTGGCAATTCCCATACGCCATCATGCCGTGTCAGTGAGGCCGCGCCCAACAGGGTCGCTTGGTCGTTTACAGCCACCGAACCTGCTGCCAACACGCGCCGATAGTCATTTTCGCCCATGGTGAGTTGTAAAAATGGTCGATCCAACTCGCGCACAGTACGAATCTCGGCCTGTCCGGCTGACGCAAAGTCACCATCTTGTGCGGCATACACGCCTTTGCGGTAGTCGATCCGCTCGATCAACTCAGGGATGATAAAATTCAGATCCAGATAACCCTGACCATGACCATGCGTCGGCAGATTGACCGGCACGCCATCGACCGATACCGCAAAATCCGTACCGTGATCTAGATTAAAACCACGCAAAAAATACTGATTGGCCTTACCATCACCGCTGTGTTGCGTTGCAATCACACCAGGGACGGTTTCGAGCACTTCGGCGGGACGTAGCAGCGGACGATTGGCCAATTGTTGTTGACCCACCGTGCCTTGTGAGGCGGTGTCAGCAATCTGCAATTGCGATACAGGCGCGGCACTGGCACTCACCGTAATGGTCGGCAACATCGCGACAGACTGCGGCGGCCCGCCTGCATAGGCAAACCCGCTGCAACACATCGTCAATAAGGTCGGCTGAAATACTCGGTACGCTGTCCGTTGCTGCATTTGTTATATCTCCTCGTAAAAAATTGATCACGATCAACAGAACACTCATAAAAATCACGCATGGCGAAGGTCTGTTTAAATGATTGGCTTTAACCAGCGATTAGATTCCATTCAAACATGCGTTGTAACATCCACAGCAATGCAATCACCGCCGCAACAGCAGAACCCAGCGTAAACACGCCCCAACGGTAAAAACCGGAATGCCGCAACCACAAGGCAAACGGCATAAACAGTAAAATACAAATCAATTGTCCCAGTTCGATGCCAAGGTTAAACGACAGCAGCGCAGTCGCCCGTTCCAAGGGCTGAAGTGGCAGATCGGACAACACATTGGCAAATCCAAACCCATGAATCAAACCAAACACAAACGCCAAACTGATCTGCCGGCGCTGTGTCCCAAACAAATTCATCAGCGCGGCCACCATGATCGAACCGGCAATCACCGACTCGACCCAACGTGCCGGTAGCTGCACGATCTGCAAGGCAGCCAGCGTCAGAGTGACCGAGTGCGCCACGGTAAACGCGGTCGCCACATACACCACCTGCCGCAGTGCGGTTGCAGGACGCTCGACCGGCACAAAGGCGGCGCGGCGCGTAGAACGCGGCTGATAGACTGCCGACAATAAAATACAAAACAAAAACAGCACATGGTCTGCACCAATCAGCAAATGATGTACGCCCTCCAGCACAAACTGCTGCATCGTGCTAAACCATGAGCGCGACTCGGCAGACAACGCAAGCACAGACGGCGCAACCAATTGCGTCTGGGTGCTAGTTTGGCCTGCCTGTGGCAGACTGAGCAGCAGCCGGTGATTGCTGTCGATGTCCTTTAACATCCGATAATCCAACTGATCCGGTGCGGTACACGGCGTTTCTAGCGGCTGCACCAGATAGGTCTGTCCGGCCACTTGCTCGATCAGCAGCGGCTCACTAGAGGCAAGCGCACAGACTTCACCTGCCTGCGACAAGCGCAACTGATCTTGTAATAACTGATCGACGGCAGCTTGCTGACTAGATAGCTCTTGCCATGTGATCTGTTGATCTTGGTTGGCATCCAGCGGTAGCAGTAACGCCAAATCACGCAGTGCCAAGCGGTACTGTAGCTGCAACGGTTGATCAGTTTGAGCGGCGGATATGTCCAAATACGCTGTACTGGACTGATGCGCCTGAGCGGCGGAGATACCCATCAGCTGCACACAGCACAACAAAAATAAGCTGATCCATCGCTGACCTAGCGATTGAACTGTCATCGGCATACTCATTTGACCACATCCTGTGTACGCGATGCGGTCAAACGTGCAGCTTGTAAGCGCTGCAACACAATCGGATATTCGAAGCCAGTACTGCGTGCCCAATCCAGCAACACCTGAATATCCACCTGACTCTGACTGCGTAGCGCCGCCGTGGCATAGATTACAAAATCGGCAGTTTCACGCTGAGTCTGCCAGTTTTCACGCGCCAGCCGCAGTGACTGGCTGGCCGACTCTGCTAAAAGCGCGTAGCTGGCCTGCTCACGATGATGTGCTTGGTCGTTGCGTTGCCGCCATTGGCTGATGCGCTCGGCCAGCAGTTGTTGATATTTTTGCGCATCGGCCTGTTTAAGCCGCTGTTTGCTGGTGACCCAGCGAATCAATAGCCCTTCGTGTTCGGTATGATTTTTGAGTAAATCATCAACGGCTTGCCATTGTTTTTGTGCCAGCAACCAGTCAGCGCGTGCCATCAGTGCGGGTATATTCTCAGTCGGCAGTTGGGCAAACACTCGTGTATTTATAGTCTTATCGTTTAGACGCAAGGCCAGATCAGCCTGTATTAATTGCGCCCACAGTTGTTGCGATGCATTGAGCGTACTGAGTAGCGGCGCAAGGCTGTGCAACTTGTCGGCAGTGGCTTGCAGCTTACCGGTCATCGCATCGACTTGCGCCAAACACAATAAGCGTAACGCCAAAGCATCCAGTCCACGAATCTGCTCACAGTGCTGACGTGCAGCTGCAAAATTACCACCGACCAACTCAATCGAAGCAAGCTGTAAGTAGACATCGCTATTATTGGGTTGTTGTTGCTTTATAGTGTTTAGCAAACTTGTTGCTTCGGCAAACTGATGGTTGGCTTGCGCGGCTTGCGCCAGCAGCAGCAAGTGCGGTACGTCATTTGTGCGGGCGGACTGACGTTGTAACAGTGCAATCGCCTGACCCAAGGCACGCGGATCACCTTGTAAATAAGCATAGTTGAGTAAATTTTGGATTTGTTCGAGATCAAGCTCAATCGATAAATCACGCGGCGCGGACGCATCCGCTTGCACCACTGGAAAACCGCGCGGCAGTTGCTCAATAATCTGATTGGGATCAGTGGGGCGGTACGGGACAGCCTGTGCAGTAACCGCATAGCCCATCGCGAGGATCACTACAGGTAACATCAATAAAAATTGCCGCTTAGCGCGCGGATTGCGTCGAATAAAGCGATTCATCAGCTCGTCCTTTGGATATTTATCAAGTAAGGCACTTGTCCAACTGGGGAGTCAACTCAGCCGGACAAGTGTGGCAGCATTTAACAATGCCATTGCATCGCGCCGGTTAAAATACCAGCGCAATCGGCTCGTCGGTTTCTGGGGCAGTTTCCACGATATTCGCGACTTGAATCGCTTCAAGCGGTTCGGCGGTGGCTTCTGGAATACTGACCTGACGCTGCACTTCGACCACAAAGCTGTCCGGCTGTGCCGGTGCAGGCTGTGCTTGGCCTTGTGAGTCAGACGAATTGTTAAAGCAGCCGGTTAAACCCGTAGCGGCCAACACGGTGAACAGCGCAAGAT
>JBAQKP010000053.1:0-4028 GCA_049301135.1 Moraxellaceae bacterium
GGACACTTGGGGACTGATAAGACCATCGAGCAGGTGAAGCGTCGATTCTATTGGCCTAGCATGGACCAGGGTATTGAAGCTTATGTGATCAGCTGTGACGCCTGTCAGCGTAACAAACCGAGTCAGAGAGCCACGATGGGTCTCATGCAGCCTCTGCCTATACCCGATAGACCATGGCAGCAGGTGAGTATGGATCTCATCACTCAACTCCCTCGTTCTCGTTCTGGCAATGATGCCATCGTCGTATTCGTCGATAAGCTGACTAAGATGGTTCACTATGTGGCCACCACCACCACTGTCACTGCACCTCAGCTTGCAGATCTGTTCATGCGTGAGGTTGTTCGCCTCCATGGAGTTCCTGAGTCGATTCTCAGCGATCGTGACCCTCGCTTCACTGCCAACTTCTGGCGTGCATTTTGGACTCAACTCGGCACCAAGTTGGTGATGTCTACTGCCTACCACCCTCAGACCGATGGGCAGACCGAACGAGCGAACCGTACCCTCGAGGAGCAGCTGCGCTCCTATATCAACGACCGTCAGACTGATTGGGATCAGCACTTGTCCGCGCTGGAGTTGGCCTTCAACAACAGTAAGCATGCCTCGACAGGCTACACACCGTTCTCTCTCAATTCAGGTAGAGAGATCTCGCTCCCCATCGATCAGGCCATCAGGGCAGCTCGGGACAGTTTGAGTCAGGACGCTTCGAACCGAATTCAGCAACTGGCTGAGGACCTTAGTCAAGCAAAGAAGAACATAGAAAAAGCACAGCAGAGACAAGCACATTACGCTGATGAGCATCGTCGTCATGTCCTCTTCGCAGTTGGAGATCAAGTCCTCATCTCAACGGAACACCTCAAGATGAAGAGTGCTGTGGGCTCACCTAAGTTTGCTTCCAAGTACATAGGACCTTTCACCGTGAAGCGAGTAGTAGGCAACAACGCATACGAGTTGGACTTGCCTATTCAACTGCAGATTCACCCAGTGATCAACATCAGCCGCCTCAAGGTCTACCGTGATGGGATGGAGTCCTTCCCTTCTCGTCCCTTACCAAGTTCGCGTCCTCCGCCCGATGTTGTTGAGGCTGATGGAACCTCGCTGTGGGACGTTGAAAGTATTCTTGCTCGTCGTGGCCGAGGCTCTCGTTTGCAGTATCTTGTTCGTTGGAAGGGTTACCCCCTATGGGAAGCATCGTGGGAGCCACTACGTCACTTGACCTCCGCTGCTGAAGCCATTACCGAGTTTGAGGATGGATGTCGTTTAGCGTAAACACTCTTCACCTCGTGTAGGTGACATCCGTCAAAGAGCATTTGAGGCCTCCGCCAAGGAGTTTCAACCTAGGTCACCATGGGGGTGAAGCGCTCTCGTTTGTTCAAGTCCATCGTTCCATTGCACCGGGGCTTTACACTCCCACTTCAACTCAACACCTGATCATCCGGCTCGTGCAGCGTCGAACTGACTGAGAGATGATGTAAGCAGTGAAGAGATGATGAAGTGGAAGGGACAGCCCTGCTCCTCCGAAGAGGCCCTCAATTCCAACACTGAGCGAGGTAGTCAACTCAATGTTGGGTCAGGTGCTTTGGTCCGGACTCGTACCATACTCGAGGCCCACCGGGTATGTAGTAGTGTATGTAGTAGTGTTAGTGGATGGGTATGGTCCATCTCCAGCGTCGACACCTGTGCTGGGCTCATGGGCATATTCATTGTGTGTTTGAGTTGTGAGTGCTTCCCTCGGTGGGGGAGCCCCAGGTGAAGAAAGTATTTTGTCGGCGCGCGCCGCGCGCGCGATGTTCTGGAATGTTCTGGAATATGAACGTTGTGAGGCGCGCGCTGTTCGGGAATGTTCGGGAATGTTCTCGAATAATACGGATGGGTGATGTCGGGCGCGCGCCCTTCTCGATGTTCCGGAATATTCTCGAATGTTCTCGAATGTTCCGCGCCAGTCTCGCGCTGTTCGAGAATGTTCGGAAATGTTCTTTCGTGGTTTCGATATCGTTCGAAATTGTTTTTGATCTCCCATTGTGGGGGGATTTCGTCGTCCGTCGGAAGGTGTTCGTACACACTTTCAAGTTTATTCCAGTCGGTGCTGGATGTCAGTCAATCGTTAGTGAAGACCCTCTCGTGAAGGTCTTCATCTTAGTGGGGGAGGATGCAACAGCTCGGCTGTCGCGTGTATAGTGCCGTGCACTATCTATTCAACATACCTATATATTTTCACACATATTCCCTCTTCATTCATACTTGTATTCTTCTCTTCCCTTCCTTTGTTCCCTGTTCTTTCGCGTTGCGTCTAAGACGTTTTCACGTGCACCAAAACCTCTTCTCCCTTTTTCTCCTTTGCCTTGATCGATGCACTCTTCGAACTCTCGCTCGTTGTGTGCACTCTGATCAAGGTAAACAACACACACATATCTATCACACACACAGTTGATAACAAGAGAGAGATCGCAGTACATAGTCATTCCTTCTCTATCTCTCCTCTCCTCGTTCTCGTTACTCACTCGTCTTTCTTTTGTTTCGTTCTCTCTTCGAACTCTCGCTCGTTGTGTGCACTCTGATCAAGTTCATACATTCGCTCTCGTTCTCTTCGAATTCACATAGTCATTTCACCTTAGATATCATTAAGAGTTCATTCCTCTTATAGTGGTTTCGGGTCCTCTTCCTTTCTTCCTCTTCCTCTTCTTCGCGCTAAGCCTCCGTTCTTCGTCATGTCCGATCCTTCTTCTTCCTCTGGTCTCTCCTCCTCTTCCGCGGCATCTGCGCCTCCACCTACCGCTGAACAGATGATGGCTGAAATCAATCGCCTCCAGGCTCTCGAGAAACAAGGACAGTTCGAGAGAGCAACGTTACAGCGTCAGTTGCTGGCGGCGCAAGATGTTGCACAGCGCGCAGCAGCCGCGGCAGCCGCACAAGGTCAAGTTCCCTCGAAGTTGGTGGGTATCAAACTCCCTCAGCCTGATAAGTTCAAGGGCGAGATCGGATCCGATTGCGAGCGTTGGATCCGTAGTCTCGAGCGTCAATTCGACTTCGTTGGAGTTGGCGTAGACGACCCTCGTCGTGTGCAGGTCGCTGTTCTCCACTTCTCGGACAATGCCGAGCTCTGGTGGGAGAACCTGGGCAGTAGTGGCCGTGCCACAGCAAGTCTCACTTGGGCCGTGTTCGTCGACACTCTGCTACATCGTTTCCGTCCCGTGCTCCAAGCTGAGTTCGCCCGCAACCGTCTGTTCGCTGTTAGGCAGGCACTCTCAGAGTCTGTGTCCTCCGTCGTGCAGAGATTCCTTCGTGAGCTCGGTCCTATCGAACAAGAGATGCACCCCAAAGATCAGGTCCATCACTTCCGTGTCGCTCTCAAGGATCGTCGCATTGTTTTCAAGCTGCATGAGAGCAAACCGTCCTCATTGGCTGAAGCCATCCAAGTGGCCACCAGCTGGGAAGCCCAGTTCGCCAGCGCAGCTGGTGCTCTCGTGCAGGCTGGAGTACCATCCACCCTCCGTAGTGGCCATGGCGCTAGTTCTTCTTTCGTCCCTCGTTCTAGCCCTTCGTCTAGCTCTTCGGGCAGCGCTCCTATGGAGATTAGTCACATGGAGCAAGGTATGTTCGAGGACACCCAATCTGCGGCATCCGAGCACCCCGCTGCTGCTGCAACAAGTGGCCGCGAGGCAACACTCTCAGACTGGATGAAGCAGCTCGTAGAGATGCAGAAGTCCTTCCTTGCAGTCATGTCGACCCAGCGTGGTAACAACGGTACTCGTGGGGGTCCCGGAGACAACAAGAAGAAATCGTATGTTCAAGGATTGGACTCGAGTGTGGTGCAAGATCGCCTTCGTAAGGGTCTGTGCATCAAATGCGGTGAGAAAGGGCACATGAAGAAGGAATGTCCCAATAGTTTAAAAGCATAAGCCCGGCTGATAAGTTCCCCATCTCTACTTCGAATCGCTTTTCAGCACTAAACGGGCTCACACATGGGCAGAATGGTCTGCCTCTTGATTCCAATCATGATCCTGGCCCGCAGCATCAGATCAAACCAACTC
>JBAQKP010000054.1:0-6378 GCA_049301135.1 Moraxellaceae bacterium
GTTCAAGGAGGAGGTACCGTCACCGCAAAGACTATCCACTCGAAGATGGACATGCACACAGCGGCAACAGGATACATCCTATTAAGATGATATCGGCTCAGGGGATTGGACAAACTGGCCAACACTCCAGATTAAATTGAGTATACCGAACTTGATCCTGACTACAAGGCTACAATCACAAAAAACCAGCTGTTTGCACAAAAATCATCAGGATTCAACGGCACAATATCCTAGTCATCCGCTTCGACACAGCTTTGTACCTCGTCAACCATTTGTTTAATCAGGCGTTGGCAGGCGACTTGTTCTTGTAGTGCTTTGTTAGCGGTCAGTAAGTCCTGACAGATGTCCAACGCGACCAGTACCGCCAAGCGTTCGGATTCGACCCGTGGCATGGCGGAGCGGGCTTCACGCATTTTGTTGTCGATATAGCGGGCAGCAGCCTTGAGTGCGTCGGTTTGTTTGGCGTCGCAGGCCAGTGTATAGCTGCGATCAAAAATTTTTAGTTCGACGTTGTTCAAGACGGTTGCTCCGTGGCGGCATCAGGGGTGGTTTCTGAGGAGGTTGCGTGAGAGGGGGCAGGATGCGCCGCTGTTGTCGGTGCGCCGAGGCTGGCCAAGCGTTGAATAATCGCTTCGACTTTTTGTTTGGCGTGTTCGTTTTTTTGGCGGAGTAGGTCACGTTCGGCAATCAATTGCTGGCGTGCGAGGGCTTGCTGTGCCAGTTCATTGGCCAGCCGTTCCATTTCGGTGCTCATGGTCTGGTGTGCCAACGCCAACGACTCATAGCGATTGGTCAAGGCTTCGAGGTCTTTTTGTTGCTGTTGCTTTTGATTGATGACTTTGAGCAGTTCGTCTTTGACCCGTTGGTCTGGTTCAGGCGGCGCTTGTTGACGCAGTGTTTCGTTGTCGAGCCGCGCCTCTTGAAGCTGACGCGTGAGGGTTTCGATAAGCGTGTGGAGGCGCTGAAGGTCAGCCAACATAATCTAGGTCGCATACAAACGGGTTGGCGGTTAATATAGGGTGATTACAGGAGATTGGTCAACGCTATGCAAGATGACATTTCGGGTTGGAGTGATTGGAGCGGTGCATTTCAGGCGATTCCCGAGCTGAATAGCCCGTCAGAGCTACATGGACTGATGACTGGCATGCTGTGTGTGGCGCAAGCTCCCACACCTGAGCAGTGGCAGGCGGTGTTGGCGCAGTTGGGCTTTGAGCCATTGGAAGACGCGCCCTTACAGCTCTTGACGGAGGAGTCTGAGGATCTGGCGCATGCACTGGCCGATGCCGAGTTAGACTATATGCCATTATTGCCAGACGATGAGCATCCGCTGTCAGAGCGGGTTGAGGCACTGAGCGATTGGTGCAGTGGCTTGCTGCTGGGCTTTGGTTTGGCCGGTGGTGCGGTGCGTGCTGATGAAGCGGAATTGCTGGCCGATGTACAACAAATCGCCTCGATTGCCTTCGATGACAGTGATGAGGATGAAGACGGCGAAATTAGTTATGCGGATTTGGTCGAGTTTGTGCGCCTGATTCCACTGAGTTTGGCGACCGGTCGCGACAAGGTGTCGCTGCAAAAAACTGCGTTACTGGCCGATGTCGCATCCAAAGCGACTGTAGAGCCGTTTAACACCGCGCAATCCAATCAGCCAAGTGCGCCATTCTTGGATGTGGTGGAGATGTTTCAGCCAGAGCGGCCATCTTAGGGCTGCAACGCTACCAATTGTTGAACCGTGATTGACGGGTTGTGGAATGAGGGCATGTAATGAATCATCTGGTGAATGCTGTGCAACAGCCTTGGATAAATGCGCAAATCCCCGCAGCGGTATTTGCCGAGCGACGGGTGCGATTGTTAGCCAATATGAGTGCGAACAGTTTGGCCTTGATTCCAACCAGTCAGGCCAAAATCCGCAACGCAGATGCCGACTACGCCTATCGTGCTGACAGTAGTTTTTTTTACCTGACCGGTTTTGCCGAACCAGAAGCTTTGGCTGTCTTGATGCCTAGTGACCCACAGCCGTATCAGTTGTTGTGTCGTGAGCGTGATCCGGCCAAAGAAATTTGGGATGGGCTACGCGCAGGTACAGCCGGTGCAGTCGCACAGTATGCGGCAGACGTGGCCTATCCGATCAGCCAGCTGGATGAGCTGATGCCCAAATTGATCAGCGGCAAACAGCGGCTGTATATTCGGCTCGGTCAGGATGCGGCATTTGACCAGCAAGTCAGTGGCTGGTTGAAAAAAGTCGCCGCTACCCAGCGGCAGGGTGGCAAAGTTCCACTAGAGATTATCCAGCTTGATCACTTGCTCGATGAGATGCGCCTGATTAAAGATCCGACCGAGATCGAGTTGATGCGCCAAGCAGCACAGATCAGTGCGGCGGCGCATGTGCGAGCGATGCAAACCGTGCAAGCGGGCATGCCTGAATATGCCCTAGAGGCTGAACTGCTGTACGTGATGCAAAAACATGGCTGCAAGACGGCGTATAACAGCATCGTCGGCGGTGGCAAAAACGCCTGTATTTTGCACTACATCGAAAACAACCAGCCACTGAATGACGGCGATCTGGTGCTGATTGATGCCGGTGCCGAGTTGAACCACTATGCGGCTGATATTACCCGTACCTTTCCGGTGAGTGGTCGGTTTAGTCCGGCGCAAGCCGCGCTGTATCAATTGGTGCTAGACGCACAGTTTGCGGCGATTGATGCAGTACGGGTCGGGGAGCATTGCAAGGCCTATCATGAGGTGGCGGTGCGGGTGCTGACCGAAGGTCTGGTGCGCTTGGGCTTGCTCAACGGTGATGTGGCGACCTTGATTGAGGATGGCAGCTATCGGCGTTTTTATATGCATGGCACGGGGCATTGGCTCGGCATGGATGTGCATGATGTTGGCAGCTATAAGGACATGGCCGGTGAGCAATGGCGACCGCTGCAAGCCGGTATGGTGCTGACCGTCGAGCCGGGGCTGTATATTGCGGCGGACGATGACACGGTTGAGCCACAGTGGCGCGGCATAGGGATTCGGATTGAAGATGATGTATTGGTGACTGAAGGTGCGCCAGAAGTGCTGACCGCCGGTGTACCAAAGACAATTGCTGAGATTGAAGCACTGATGCAAGGACGTGCGTTATGAGTCAGTCGGTGCCGAACGCTTTGCATGAAGTCGTCATCGTCGGTGGTGGGCTGGTCGGTGGACTGTGTGCGTTGTTGCTGGCGGAAGGCGGTGTGCCAGTCACGTTGCTGGATGCCGCCCCTGCACCCAATCCAGCGCTGCTGGCCAAGCGCGATGCCCGCGTGTGGGCACTCAGTCCAGCCAATATCAGCTTGCTTGAACGTGTTGGTCTCTGGCAACAGGTCAGCCGCCACGCAACTTATACTGGTATGCAGGTGTGGAATCAGGATCATCGCGGGATGTTAGAGTTTGGCCAGCCAAATCCATCAGCGCAGACGCATGGCGTACATGCGTTGGGCAGTATGGTTGAGCCGAGTGTGCTTTCCTTGGCATTACAAACGCAACTTGAACAGCAGCCGTTGATTCAGCTACAGCAAGCCTGTCCGGTCAGTCAGGTCGACTGGTATGGTGAGTATTGGCAAGTCAGCCTAGCCGATGGGCAAACCTTACGGACGCGCTTGTTGATTGGTGCGGATGGTGCAAACTCACTGGTACGCCGTGCCGCCCAGATCGGTGTGCAGCGGTTGGATTATCAACAAACTGCGCTAACCTGCGCGATTCGTACTGAGCAGCCGCATCAGGGTGTGGCGCGGCAGGTGTTTGTGAATGGCGGGATTTTGGCATTTTTGCCGATGTGTGAGTTGCCGGATCAGCCGCAGACCGGCGATTGGCAGTCGGTGGTGTGGAGTCTGCCGACGGTACAAGCGGGCGATTGGGCAGCAGCCGATGATGCTGCGTTTATGCAAGGTCTCAGTGCAGCCAGTGGTTATATGCTGGGTCAAGTGACGGCACTGGAGTCACGCGGTCAGTTTCCGTTACGCGCACAGCAAGCGGATCAGTATGTGATGGAGGGACTGGCCTTGATCGGTGATGCGGCGCATGTGGTGCATCCGATGGCCGGTCAAGGGGTCAATCTCGGCTTACTGGATGCAGCGGTCTTGGTGGATGCGCTGCTGCATGATCGGGCGCGTGGCCTGTGGGCGCATACGCAGACGCTACGCCGTTTTGCTGCACGTCGCCGTCTGCCGAACAGCCTGATGATGCACAGCCTGTCGCTGTTGGGTTGGTTGCAAGCCACTGACCTTGCTACTTTAATGTGGCTGCGCGGTGAAGGCATGCACTGGGTTGAACAGCAACCGGCACTGCTGGATCGGTTTAATCGGCAGGCCAGTGGTTGGCCGGACTTAAAGCACACCCGCTATCGGCAACAGCATGCATGTCTGACCGTTTAAGCACGGTCAATCGTCTGCCACGAATGATCGACAGCGTTCATCTACAACGAAAAGGATCAAACACTCATGATGGAAGTCGGCCGCGTGAAACAGTTGTGGTGCTACCCCGTAAAATCCATGCAGGGTGCGCCAGTAGACCACAGCAGGATTGAAAAAACAGGCATGCTCGGCGACCGCAACTGGGCTTTGCGGGATGAATCCATCGGGGAACTGACCACTGTTAGAAAGTTGCCAAAACTTCTTAAATTTAAAGCAATCTATCACGAAGATACTGCGCACCAAAGCAGCGCTCAGCAAAACATAAGCCATGGCAAAGTCGCAAACGTCAGCATCACCATGCCGGATGGTTCTACGGTCAGTAGTCAAGATCGCCAAGTGAATCAAAAACTCAGCGAAGCAATCGGGCGACCAGTTACCTTGTGGCCGTTACAGCCAAAGACCAACATCAGACATTATTTGTTGAAAGTGCCTGCCGGTGCTGAAGCCATGAAAAAACAGTTTGCCACCAAAAATCTACCTGATTTTTCTTCGGTGACTTGGCGGATGATGATGGAGTTGGCGGTTTTTGTGACCCCATTAGGCCGCTATCACGACGTGTATCCACTACATCTGCTGACGACCAACTCGCTTGAAAAGCTAAGACAACTAGAGCCGGATGGTGATTTCCGCGTCGAAAGGTTTCGGCCGAATCTGTTGATTGAGGCGTGTACCGGTGAGGTCGATTTTGCAGAATTTGCTTGGGTAGACGGTACGCTGTACATCGGAGACACCGTATTACAGGTGGTGTCGAGAACGGTACGCTGTTCGATGCCAGCCCAGCCACAAGCAACGCTGCAAAAAGACGCCAAAGTGCTGCGTGCGCTGGAGGCACATACGCAGCGGCATCTCGGCGTTAATATTTCGGTGCTCAAGGCAGGAGCGATCCGTGTGGGTGATCCGGTGCTGTTTGAGCCGTCAGATCGCTCAGCGTTGGCACGTCGCCTCGATGCGGTTTCAGCCGGTATCAGAAACCGAGCCATACAACGCTCATTTAAGTTGATTGACCGGCTCGCCAAAATACGTTAGTGGGTTTTAACCGACAGTCCGCAGTTTTAAATGCAAGTTGTTCAAAATTTGCTGGAAGGGCTTGCATGCAATAGGGAATTGTCGGCATGATTCACCCGTGGTGTTCGAGTGCTAAGCTTGAAGTATCACGCCTTATTTTTTCGAGTGCTTTCAAGTACTTGGTTTTTCAGCGTTTAAGTTGGCGCGTATGGGGTGGAGTGGGTAGGTATGAAGCCTGAACTGAATGATGATTACGAAGATGTGCCAGACGACGATCTAGACGGTGCAGATGATACTGATCTCGCTGCGGATGTTGTGGTCAGCGATGATGATGAGCAGGATGCAGAAGTCGCACGGCGTAAAGCCGATGAGTTGGCCGAAGCAGAAAGCTTGACCGTCACCGCCAAAAATAACCAACGCCAACAGCTTGAGGATGAGTTGGCGCGGTTTTTGGCACAAGGTGGCCGGATTGTCGAAGTACCAGCGGATGATAATGCGCACGATTAGAGCGCTCACGATGAACGTGCGCATGACCCGCGTGAGAACAAAAAAACCTTTGGTTTGACCAAAGGTTTTTTTATGGGTGTGTGAGGGTGTCGGTTGCTTTACGCTATTCCGCGTTTAGGTCAGCCTTGAGGGCTAGTGCGCGGCTGTATAGTTCGTTCTTTTTCAGACCGGTTAAATCAGCCGCCAGTTGCGCCGCGGTTTTGACTGGTAAATCTTTGAGCAGGCGCAGCAGCAGTGCGTCGGTTTTGGCATGGTCGGCCGGTTGATCCGCCACGTTTGCACCTGCGACCACCAGTACGATTTCACCTTTTTGTTGGTTTAAGTCATTTTTTACAAAATCTAATAATTCACCCAGCGTCGATTTTTTAATGGTTTCAAAGGTCTTGCTGATTTCGCGTGCCAATGTGACTTCGCGTGTTTGACCAAAAAT
>JBAQKP010000055.1:0-20257 GCA_049301135.1 Moraxellaceae bacterium
CTTTTAACCAAGTCCTCGATGGCGTGTTTTGGGATGAGGACGTGGAGTTCGATCTGGATCATCACTTTCGGCATATTTCACTGCCAAAACCCGGCCGGATTCGTGAACTGTTGACCTATATCTCACAAGAACATTCGGCGCTGTTGGATCGTGCCAAACCGCTATGGGAATGCCATATCATTGAAGGGATTGAAGATGGCCGCTTTGCCATGTACTTCAAAATGCACCATGCGATGGTCGATGGTGTGGCGGGCATGCGCCTGCTTGAAAAATCGCTGTCCCTGTCTCCGACTGACAAGCGGATTCTGCCAATTTGGGCAGTCAAAAATAACAAACTCAAAAAACCAGCACGCAACCCAATCAGTAAAAGTGCCAAACTACTCGGCATCGTCAATGAACAACTACACGCCGTGCCAAACGTCACCCGCGAAGTGATCAGCTCGATTCGAGATTTACGCGATAATCCAGATTGTGTCTCGGTGTTTCAGGCACCGCGCTCGATTCTGAATCAGCCAGTATCAGCATCACGTCGCTTTGCAGCACAGTCTTATGCGCTACAACGCTTCCGCAGTATCGCTAAAAAACTTGGCATGACCATCAATGATGTGATTCTCGCGGTCTGTTCTGGTGCAGTGCGTGCCTACTTGCTCAACCAACGGGCACTACCAAAAAAACCGTTGATTGCGATGGTACCCGTATCGCTGCGCCAAGATGGCAGTGACAGCGGCAACCAGATCACCATGATTTTAGCCAATCTTGCGACACATCGACCTGATCCGCTGGAACGGATTGAGATGATTCATCGCAGCGTGCAGAACTCAAAAAAACGCTTTAGTCGCATGTCACCGACTGAAATCATTAATTACAGTGGGATTATTTATTCAGTTGCAGGCTTGAATCTGGTGTCGGGGATTTTACCGAAACTGCAAGCCTTTAATCTGACGATCTCAAACGTGCCAGGTCCACGTGAACCGATGTACTGGAATGGCGCACAGCTTGATGCCATGTACCCAGTGTCTATCGTGATGGATGGTCAAGCCATCAACATCACTTTGACCAGCTATATGGATAAGCTCGAAGTCGGTATTACCGCCTGCCGCAAAACTTTGCCGCGCATTCAGAGCTTACTCAGCCTGCTTGAAGAGGAAATTCAAGCCTTCGAGCAACTGACTGCGCACATTGCAGATCCAGAAGCACACTGATCTGCAATGTGCGCATTGGACGGATGGCTTGAGCTATCCGTCCTTGCTCACCTAACCCAATAATCCCGCAAACGGCAAAAATAGCACTGGCTGACCCAGTTCAACGGTCTGTCCCGTTTCAATCAGCGCAAAACCATCTGCCCATACCGCTGAAGACAGCACACCACTGCTTTGGTTGGCGTGTGCAATCAACTGACCATTATCCAATCGTACACGTAGATACTCGGCTCGGCCTTGCGGTTTAGGTCGGCTAAAACCTGCGGCAACCGGCAGTGCAATCGGCTGTAAGCGTTCGGTCTGACCTTGCAGACGCTTGATATACGGCATTGCCAGTACCAAAAAAGTAACCCAGACCGACTGCGGATTACCTGGTAGTCCGATTAGCGGCACGCTGGCTGTTGCCGTATCGACCCGACCCCAGACCAGTGGTTTACCTGGTTTAATCGCCACTTTCCACTGTTCAATTGCGCCAATCTGTTGCAGTACCGGCTTGAGATGATCAGCATCACCGACTGATGCGCCACCACTGGTGAGGATGACATCACTGGTTTCAGCTGCCTCCAGTAGCATTTCGCGCAGCATATCCGGTTGATCAGGCACTTGCGCCACGTTGACCAGCTCACAGCCCAGTTGTTGCAACAGACTGACCAGCAGTGGTGCATTGCTGTTATAAATCTGCCCGACCGCAAGCGGCTGACCTGCCGCGACCAGCTCATCACCGGTCGCCAGCACACTGACCCGTACACGTCGATACACACTGAGTTCGGCCACGCCGATGCTGGCCAGTAAGCCAATCTCAGCCGCGCCCAACCGCGTACCGGCAGGCAATACAATCTGACCGTGCTGAATGTCTTGTCCGGCACGACGAATATTTTCACCTGATATGGGCAGTTGTTGCACACGGATTTGATCTGGTGCAATCGTTTGCACGTTTTCTTGCATGATCACAGCGTCTGCCCCGATGGGAATCGGCGCACCGGTAAAAATCCGTAACACCTGACCGGCTACCAATGTTTTCGGTGCTTGGCCTGCATAACACACGCCACTCACGGGATAAATACCATCCTGTGCCAGATAGGCAGCACGACAGGCATAGCCATCCATCGCACTGTTGTCCAGAGGCGGCACGGCGATTGAAGATTGAACTGGCGCGGCCAAAATACGACCAAATGCAGCCTCTAAGGCGACGGATTCAAAACTCAAATCAGCCGCGATCTGTGCCGCATGCTGTTGCATGCGAGCCAGACATTCGGAAATTGGGGTTAAACCTTTGGGGAGTGCCACCGTCATCTGCCATCATCACGACCTGTATCGAGCAGATTGTACGAGGCAACGTGATGACGGTGGTAATTTTTTATAGGGGACTGGCTTACATTTGTTTGGGACGATGACAGCGCTGACGCAATACCTGACAAGCATTCTGAATCATATGCTCGGTAATCTGCACTTCACGACCTTGCTCATCGACCAGATAAGACGCAGCAAAAGCGTGCTGAAACTGCGCCGATGCTGCCGCGGTGGATTGGCTCATTTGGGTTGGATAAGATGACATGACAGACCTCGCTCGGTCAGGATCGCTGACCTATTGGCTAGATGGTCTGAGTATAGGCAGACTTGATGACAGTTGTATTCGACTGATCAGCTTAATCTGTAACAGGTTTTTAGCAGTGAGAGCGGCTCGCATTTACTGTTTTTTGATACAATTTTTTAAGATTTGGTCGGCTAAATCGATCAGTTGATCGGCGGATTGTCGGACAACGTGGTTGACGACCTCCGCCCCATACGACTGCTGCTCGTTAACTGAGAATAATATCGTACTGCTCTTGGGTATAGACGTTTTCGACCTGAAACTGAATCACCCGTTCAATAAAATGCTCCAGATCGGCCACCGCAGCCGCTTCTGTTGAGAGCAAATGATCAATAATGGTTGAACTGGCCACCACGGTGTAACCACTCGGCGCTTCATAAGCACGTGCACAACGCATAATTTCACGAAAAATCTCAAAACACACCGTCTCGGCGGTTTTGACATAACCACGACCATGACAGGTTGGACAGGGTTCACACAACAGATGCTCAAGCGATTCACGGGTACGCTTGCGGGTCATTTCGACCAGACCCAGCTCTGAGACTTGCGTGATATTGGTTTTGCTGTGATCGCGGATCAGCATTTTTTCTAGTGATTTGAGCACCTCATCTTTGTGACCCTGCTCCTGCATATCAATAAAATCAATGATAATAATCCCACCAAGATTGCGCAGTCGCAATTGCCGTGCGATCACATGGGTAGCTTCGAGATTGGTTTTAAACACGGTATCTTCGAGTGAGCGGCCACCGACAAACGAGCCGGTATTCACGTCGATGGTAGTCATTGCTTCGGTTTGGTCGATGATTAAATAACCACCGGATTTTAATGCCACACGCCGCTGTAAGGCTTTTTGTAGGTCATCTTCGACGTTATGCAAATCAAACAGTGGCCGCTCACCAGGGTAATGATGCAGGCTGTCGGCCACAATCGGCACAAACTCTTCGACGAACTGTTTGACCTTGAGGTGAATCTCTCGTGAATCCACATAAATTTTGGTAGTTTGTTCACCGGCCAAATCGCGAATAATCCGCTGCGGCAATGGCAACTCATCAAAAATCAAACTCGGCACGTCGGCGCTGCGTTGCCGCTGCTGAATCACTTCCCACAGCCGCGCCAAATAGCGCATGTCTTGCTCAAGCTGCTCGCGCTGCACCCCTTCCGCCGCTGTTCGCACAATGATTCCGCCAGACAACGCATGCTGCTGCTGGATCTCCTCGACCAACTGCTTGAGCCGCTCCCGCTCCTCGGTGTGTTCAATCCGCTGACTCACCCCCGTGTGCTGACCATACGGCATAAACACCAGATAGCGCGATGGAATCGACAGATCCGTGGTGAGGCGTGCGCCCTTGCTACCCAACATGTCCTTCATCACTTGCACGGTGATCACTTGGCCGGTGTGCAGCAATTCATGCACACTCGGGATCGGCTGCTGCCGCGACCACACCATGTCGTTAATGTGCAAAAAAGCAGTGCGTGACAAGCCAATTTCGACGAAAGCCGCCTGCATACCCGGCAGCACGCGTACCACTTTGCCTTGATAGATATTGCCCACCAGACCACGCCGCGCACTGCGCTCAACGAATAATTCTTGCACGATGCCATTTTCGATCAGGGCAACCCGACACTCCATCGGGGTGACGTTGATCAGTAATTCTTCAGCCATGGCGGGATACAATCCTTCGGTCAAATCAGTGAATGAGGGGGTAAATCGGTTGTCGTGGCCTTTTTTTCGGCAAGCTATTCGGCTTGGATTTGCTCAAGCAACTGTAACGTCTCGACCAACGGCAACCCGACTACATTGCTATAACTGCCGTCGATGCGCGGAATAAACGCCGCCGCCCGTCCTTGAATCGCATAGCCACCGGCTTTACCGACTGGCTCGCCGCTGTCCCAGTATGCCTGCATCTGCTCATCTGACAGCGGCAACATTTGTACCGCTGTTGCAACCACCACACTGAGCAAGCGCTCACCGCAGCCGACTGCTACCGCCGTGTAGACCTGATGGGTTTGACCAGATAACTGTTGCCACATCGCAAACGCATCGGCTTGATCAACCGGCTTACCCAGAATCTGACCAGCAATCGTCACAGTGGTATCCGCGGCAATCACCACATCATCGGCCGGTAAATGGGCTTGCGCTGCACGGGCTTTTGATTCGGCCAAACGCCGTACATAGGCAGTAGGTACTTCATCTGGCAGGGCGGACTCGTCGATTTCGAAGACTTTGACTTCAAATACCACGCCCACCTGCTGCAATAGCTCACGCCGACGCGGCGAGCCTGAGGCCAAAATAATCATGCTTGCCACCGTTTTAACAGACCATACAGCAGCGGCCAACACAACGCCGTCGATAACCACGGCAGCCAATGTGCCAGCGAAACCCCTGCGCCAAACATTTTTTGTAAAATAAACATCAGCAACACATGCAAAAAAGCCGCCGCTGACACGAATGCCCACATCAATAGCGGCTGTAATACTCGTCGTTCACGGGTCAAATAACGCAACAAAAAAGCAATCAGCACAAAGCTTAAGCCATGCTGACCCAATTGATAATCCAGCAGTAAATCACAGGCCAGACCGATGCCAAAAGCAAACCAAACCCCGCACCATTTCTGCTGAAACACCAACCAAAACACCATCACCAGCAGCATAAATAGCGGTCGCCACGACGCGACGGCATACGCCACCGGATACACGGTCAGCACCGAAGCAAACAACAGACTCAGCACAATCATCCACAGCGGATCGCGTACACCGCTGGATTTGCCGCCGCGTAAGACACGACCAATACTAGGGCTGCGCATACGGTTGCACCTGTGGCTGTAAGTCTGGCTGGATCTGTGCAAGCGGCTGCGAGAACAACAGCACCACATGATGACTGCCTTCTAAGCGGGCAATCGGTTTGACCCGTACTTCAGCAAACTCTTGACTGCCCAACTGCTGCACACTCGACACTACGCCAATCGGGTAACCCGCTGGAAAGCGCTCGCCCAAACCGGAGGTCATCAGCCGATCACCGACCACGATGTCTGCGGTATTCGGCACATATTCCAATCGTAAACTGCCACTGTCGCCCGTGCCGGTCAAAATCGCCCGCATCCCCGTACGCTCTACCCTGACCGAGGCCGAATGCTCTTTATCAGACAGCAGCAAAATCCGTGAGCTTTGTGGGTAAGCCGCCAACACCTGCCCCATCACGCCTTGATTATCCAGTACAGTTTGCCCGATGAAGACGTTGTCGTTTTGGCCACGATTAATCACCAAAATATGCCGCAATGGATCAGTGTCGGTGCCGATGATTTCCGCAATCAGCAAGCGACCATCCAACAATAGTGGCGTATCGAGTAGACCCCGCAGCCGCGAATTTTCAGCAGACAGTTCGGCTAGTTTTTGCAGACGCACTTGTGCTTGTAACAGCTCGGCTTGCATTGCTGTGTTTTCACGCCGCAGCACGTCTTCAGATTTGGCTTGTTGACTGAGCCAATGGCCGGACAGCACCGGATAATTGGCCAGTCGATAGATGGGGTTATACGCGGCGTGCAACAGATCGCGCACCGGTTTAAACCACTCGGGATGCTGCCAGTCACTGACCATCAGCAACATGCAGGTAATCAAGGCAATGGTCAGCGAACGAAACCCCAGCGGCTCACGGCTAAATAAATTTTGTTCCACCGTGATCGCCTGTCTCTATGGGAGGGGTTTGGTTGGAGGAGTTAACCCACAAACAGCATGTCGTGATTGGGATCATCAAAGAACACGAGGGCTTTACCCGCACCGCGCGTGACGCAAGTCAGTGGATCTTCGGCGATCATCACCGGCAGGCCGGTTTCGCGCGACAGCAGTTTATCCAGATTGCGCAGCAGCGCACCGCCGCCGGTCAGTACAATGCCGCGTTCGGCAATATCCGCTGACAACTCGGGTGGCGTTTGCTCCAGCGCGGTTTTGACAGCACTGACAATAGAAGACAACGCATCAGAAATCGCTTCGAGCACTTCTTCGGAGTTAATCACAAACGAACGTGGCACACCTTCGGCCAGATTACGGCCACGCACTTCGATCTCATCGACTTGACCATCGGCAAATGCCATGCCAACGCCTTGCTTGATCCGCTCAGCAGTGGTTTCACCAATGATGCAACCATGCGCACGTCGCACATAGGTCACGATATGCTCATCGAACAAGTCACCGCCAACCCGCAGCGAATCCGAATAGACACAACCTGACAGCGAAATCACCGCAATCTCCGTCGTGCCCCCACCGATATCCACCACCATCGAACCACAGGCTTGCTCGACCGGCATATCTGCACCAATCGCCGCGGCCATTGGCTCTTCGATCAAGCGCACATCACGCGCACCGGCGTTGAGCACGGCCTCGCGGATCGCTTTGCGCTCGACCAAGGTCGATTTACACGGCACACAGACCACCACCCGTGGCGCAATCGGCCAGATGGTTTTTTCATGCACTTTTTGAATAAAGTGCTTGAGCATGGTTTCGGTCACTTCAAAATCGGCAATAACGCCGTCTTTGAGTGGTCGAATCGCCGAGATATTGGCCGGAGTCCTTCCCAGCATTTGTTTGGCATCCAGTCCAACCGCAGCCACCGTTTTGGTGTAGCCTTGGTGACGAATTGCAACCACAGTTGGCTCATTGAGCACGATGCCTTTATTCGGCATGTACACCAAGGTATTCGCCGTACCCAGATCAATGGCTAGATCTGTTGAAAACAGACCAAACAAACGTTTGAGGATCACAAGACATTCCAGTAAAGACGGGCAAAAAGAGTAATACTGCTATAAGGACGCAACTTTAACCAAACGCGGGCATTTGGACAAGTCAGCGTCTTATGATAACTTGCCGCAAACCTATTTTACTGCTGTTTTCTGATCGAGGGATATATGGCTGACTCCAGCGCAACACTGACTGCCGCAGAGGTACAACAAATCGCGGTGCTCGCACGCCTGCAACTGTCCGACGCGCACCAAGCCGCGTATGCCGATAGCCTGAATCGGGTGTTGGGGCTGATGGACAGCCTTGCACGGGTTGATACGGATGGGGTTGTGCCGATGGCCAGTCCACATGATCGGGCGCAACCGCTGCGCGACGACGTGCCGACTGAGCCGAATC
Source organism: Moraxellaceae bacterium (assembly GCA_049301135.1). Lineage (GTDB taxonomy): Bacteria > Pseudomonadota > Gammaproteobacteria > Pseudomonadales > Moraxellaceae > JAYXXU01. Next base: position 7,918 of record JBAQKP010000055.1, read on the forward strand.
GACGTGCCGATTATCAAGCCGTCGCACCGGCAACGCAAGACGGCTTGTACCTCGTGCCAAAAGTGATTGAGTAGGCGAATCGAATCCGCCGATTGTTTTGTAATTTTTTGGAAAAAACATCATGTCTGAACTGCATTTACTCAGTCTGCGCGAACAGATCGACGGCTTGGCCAATCGACAGTTCTCATCGGTCGAACTGACCGAGCATTATTTAAGCCGAATTACTGCGCTTGATCCGCAGCTGAACAGCTTTATCACGGTCACGCCCGAACTCGCACTTGAACAAGCCGCAGCCGCCGATCAACGCCGCGCCAACGGCCAAGCCAACGCGCTGACCGGTATTCCGATTGCGCAAAAAGACATTTTTTGTACCCAAGGCGTCAAGACCTCCTGCGGCTCAAAAATGCTGGATAACTTTATCGCGCCGTATAACGCAAGCGTGATTGAACAGAGCAACGCCGCAGGTCTAGTGATGCTCGGCAAAACCAACATGGATGAGTTTGCGATGGGTTCCTCCAACGAAAACTCGTTTTATGGCGCAGTGAAAAACCCATGGGCATTGGATCATGTGCCCGGTGGTTCATCGGGTGGGGCAGCCGCAGCGGTCGCCGCTGATCTTGCGCCGCTGGCCAGTGGCACCGATACCGGCGGGTCGATTCGGCAGCCTGCGTCGTTTTGTGGTTTGACTGGCTTAAAGCCAACCTATGGCCGCGTATCGCGCTTTGGCATGATCGCCTATGCGTCAAGTTTGGATCAGGGTGGGCCAATGGCGCGCGATGCATTTGGCTGTGCGCAGTTGCTCCAAGTGATGGCCGGTCACGATGCCAAAGACTCCACCAGCGTCGATCAGCCAGTTGATGATTATGTCGGCGGCCTCAATCAATCCTTGCAAGGGCTGCGGATTGGCATTCCCAAGCAGTATTTTGCTGAAGGTTTGGATGCTGAAGTCAAAAACAAGATTGAAGCTGCGCTTAAGCAACTCGAAGCACTTGGCGCAACACTGGTCGAAATTAACCTGACCACCACCGAAGCGGCGATTCCGGCGTATTACCTGATCGCGCCCGCCGAAGCCTCGTCGAATCTGTCGCGTTATGACGGTGTGCGCTATGGCTATCGCTGTGACGCGTCCAAAGACCTGACCGATTTGTATATGCGCTCGCGGGCAGAAGGTTTTGGTGCAGAAGTACAACGGCGGATTTTGATTGGCACCTATGCCCTATCCGCTGGCTACTATGATGCGTATTACCTCAAAGCCCAAAAAGTCCGCCGCTTGATTCAACAGGATTTTTTGAAAGCCTTTGAACAGTGTGACGTGATCGCAGGCCCAACCGCGCCGACCACCGCCTATGCGCTCGGCGCAAAACAAGATCCGGTGTCGATGTATCTCGGCGATATTTATACCATTGCGGTCAATCTGGCCGGTCTACCGGCGATCAGTGCACCGTGTGGCTTGGATAGCGAGCAGCTGCCGATTGGCCTACAGTTGATCGGCAATTACTGGCGTGAGGCGCAGCTCTTGAACATCGCCCATCAATATCAACAACAGACCGATTGGCATCGCCAACGCGCCCCGCTTGCGCGTGGACAGGAGGCTTAACCGATGGCAAAGCTCGTGCATGGCTGGGAAGTGGTGATTGGCCTTGAAATCCATTGCCAACTGAATACCCAGAGTAAGATTTTTTCCGGCAGTTCGACCAGTTTTGGTGCTGAACCGAACACCCACGCCAGTCTGATTGATCTGGCCTTACCCGGTGTTTTGCCAGTATTAAACCGTGAAGTGGTCAACAAAGCCGTTCGGTTTGGACTGGGCATTGATGCTGAGATTGGGCGTGCGTCGGTGTTTGCGCGCAAAAATTACTTTTATCCAGACCTGCCCAAAGGCTATCAAATCAGCCAGATGGATCATCCGATTGTCGGCAAAGGTCACGTCGATATTACCTTGTCAGATGGCACGGTAAAACGCATCGGCGTGACACGGGCGCACTTAGAAGAAGATGCGGGCAAATCGCTACACGAAGATTTTGCCGGAATGACCGGTATCGACCTGAATCGTGCCGGTACGCCACTGCTCGAAATCGTCTCCGAGCCGGACATGCGCTCGACCGAAGAAGCGCTGGCCTATGTGCGGGCGATTCATGGCTTGGTACGTTGGCTGGGCATCAGTGACGGCAACATGGCTGAAGGCTCATTCCGCTGTGACTGTAACGTCTCGGTGCGGCAAGTCGGTGATGAGTACGGCACACGCTGTGAACTGAAAAACATCAACTCGTTTCGGTTTATTGAACGGGCGATTGAGGTCGAGGTCGAACGCCAGATTGACCTGATCGAAAGCGGTGGTCGAGTGATTCAAGCCACGCGCTTGTATGATCCGGTCAAAAATGAAACCCGCTCGATGCGCAGCAAAGAAGAAGCCAACGACTACCGTTATTTCCCCGATCCCGACCTGCTGCCGGTGGTGATTACTGAAGCGCAGATTGCGCAGATTCGCAGTGAATTGCCGGAGTTGCCAGAAGCACGCAAAGCCCGTTTTGCCAGTCAGTACGGCTTGTCCGCCTATGATGCGCATGTGCTGACCGGCTCGCGTGATTTGGCGGATTTCTTTGAAGCGACTGTGGTGGCTTCCGGCGGTGATGCGCAAGCTAAACCGGCCGCCAACTGGGTGATGGGCGACCTGCTCGGCGCACTCAACAAAGCCGAAACTGATATCGTCGATGCACCGGTCACCCCGCAGCAACTCGGCGGCATGATTGCGCGCATCGCCGACAACACCATTTCCGGCAAAATTGCTAAGCAAGTGTTTGCTGAGATGATGGGCGGTTCTGGGCAATCCGCCGATCAGATCATCAGCGAAAAAGGTCTGAAGCAAGAGACCGACACCGGCGCGATTGAAGCGATTATCCGTGAAGTACTAGCGGCCAATCCGGCGATGGTCGAGGATGTTAAAGGCGGCAAAGAAAAAGCCTTTAACGGTCTGGTCGGTCAAGTAATGAAAGCCAGTCGTGGCAAGGCCAATCCTGCCCAAGTCAATGAACTGATGAAAAAGCTACTGGCTGAATAATCTGTTTTGGGTCTAGAAACCACTGCTTTGGCGGTGGTTTTTTATAGCTGTGTTTAAACGGCTGCTTGGATTAAGACAGGCAGTAAACAGTCCATGTAACAAAATATTGACTTTCGAATGAACTCGAATAGAATCAGCAGCGTCTACAAAAGACATTCCTAAATCAAGCTGGTGAATCATCATGTTAAAACAGTTATCGGTTATCGCAATCGCCCTGCTCGCCACTCAAGCCAATGCAGCGGTCGGTCAGCCATTTGTTACGCTCGGTTTTGGTCAAAGTACCTACAGCGATGCTTGTGAAGACGTGGGTGGTAACTGTGATGATAAAGACACTGCATTTCGAGTCGGTGCTGGTGTTGAGTTCGCACCAATGTACTCAGCCGAACTGACCTACTTAAATCATGGCGAAGCAACCGATAAATCCTCAGGCTTCGGATTGTTTGACAACTACGCACTTGAGGCAGAAACCTTCGCACTGCAAGTTGGCGCAACTGTTAACGTTGCCCCACAATTCAACTTGTACGGTAAAGCAGGTATTGCACTGACCAAAGCCGAAGCCAGCAACAACTACGGTGCTATCAATGGCGTTCAATTCACTGACAGCGTTGATGAAGACACTACCGGTGCGATTTTGTCTATCGGTGCGCAATTTGCCGTAATGCCTAACCTGATGGCAGACATTCAATTTGACTTTTTACCAGACGCAATTGAATTTAAAGATGCCGAATTCGAAAGCGACATCACTACTATTTCTGCTGGCTTTAAATACCAGTTCTAATCCCGTCTGACGGATAGAACCTAAACCACTGCTTCGGCGGTGGTTTTTTGTTGCGCCACTGAAAGACTGATGATCTAAGGTGACAGCATCTGCCCCAACTCCTGCGCCCGCTCAGACGTCAGCCGCAGTAGACAGGCATTTGCCTCTATCCGTGCTAGGCTGCCGCCATCAGGATCAGCGTAAAATTGACAGTTGGCATCACGATAGGCCAGCCACTTGCGCTGTACTGTGCGCAGTTGTGATTTTCGTGCAGATGACAAGCCCGACATGACCTGCTGATAGTGCTGATTTAAGCGTTGGTCTTGGCGCTGATACTCTGTGCCGATACAGGCAATCATCCGGTTGGTCACGCCTTCAGACTGATCCATACACTGGCTGTAAGACTCGCCGTATAACGCAGGGCTTGCCCAGACCGGCACACTGACACCCCAACCGAGAAGACAGGCCAGCGGCCAGCATAAAAATTTAGGCATAAAAAAGACCTCACCCGAGTGAAGTCTTTTTTAGCACAGTTCAACCCAGCAAGCGACTAGCGCCCGAGTTGATAGTGACTATCCGGCGTGGCAGTCGCGGCTTGATAACCGGCGGTAAAGTCATGCAGACCGGCTTTGGCCACCTCAAGGTCTTTGCCTTCTTTTAATGCAAAAGAGTCAAACCCGCAGCGCTTCAGATAAAAAATCACATCTTTAAACACATCACCGACCGCACGCAACTCGCCCTTAAACCCCTGACGGCGCAGCAACGTCGCGAACGAATAGCCACGACCATCGGCAAACGCCGCGAACTGAATCGCGATCAAATCCAACTCAGCCAGCGGCAAGCTTAAGGTTTCAGGTGAGTCGTTGACGGTCAGCAACACGGCTTTTTTGCCACTGACCTGCGACAACTGATCGAGCTGTGCAACGGTCAGCAGCACGTCACCGGCAGGCAACACACCATCCTCGCCAATCGGCTGATAGCTGTCGGCCAGCACGTCGCCATTCAGATTAAACAGGTTATTTGGCACGCTATTACTTAGCATAGACACGCTCCTTAAATGGCTCAATGCCAACGCGGCGATACGTGGTTAAGAAGCTTTCGTCATCTTGGCGCAGGTCTAAATAGGTATTCAGCACCTCTTCGACCACATCAGCCATGTCTTCCGCACCAAACGAGGGGCCCAAGATATTGCCGATACTCGCGTCGTGGTCAGCGCTGCCGCCGAGTGACACTTGGTAAAACTCAGCGCCTTTTTTATCGACGCCCAAAATCCCAATATGCCCGACGTGGTGATGACCACAGGCGTTCATACAACCGGAGATGTTCAGGTCGATTTTGCCGAGATTATAGACGCTGTCCAGATCGTCAAAACGACGGGTAATCGCCTCGGCAATCGGAATCGACTTGGCGTTTGCCAATGAGCAATAGTCACCACCGGGGCAGCAGATGATGTCGGTCAAGAAACCAATATTGGCACGCGCCAGATTGTGCTTGTCCAAAATCTGCCACAACTCGAACAGTTTAGACTGCTCAACATCGGCCAATACCACATTTTGCTCGTGGGTATTGCGCAACTCGCCGAAGCTATACTGATCGGCCAAATCGGCGATCAATTCCATCTCGGCATCAGTCATATCGCCGGGGGCAATACCTGCACGCTTCAATGAAATCGTCACGATCCGATAGCCGCTGACTTTGTGCGCGTGAGTGTTGTGCTGATACCAGTTACGGAAGGCTTTGTGTTCGGCAAAGGTCGCGGTAAAGTCTTGATCCGCCAATTCCTGATAGGCTGGTGGCGTAAACACGGCAGCCATCTGCGCAAAAAACTCCGGCGCAACCCGCAGGCTGTCTTTGATCTGCACAAACTCGGCTTCGACCATCTCAGCAAACACGGCTGGCGTGAGCGCTTTGACCAAGATCTTGATGCGGGCTTTGTATTTGTTATCGCGGCGGCCATGCAGGTTATATACACGCAAGGTCGCTTCCAAATACGCAATCAGGTCTTCGCGTGCAACAAACTCTTTGATCACGCTACCGATGATCGGGGTACGCCCCAAACCACCACCGGCCATGATTTTATAGCCGATTTCACCGGCTTCGCTCTGTACGATATACACGCCGATGTCGTGAAACGCTGTCGCGGCGCGATCAGTATCGGCCAGCGCAGACACGGCGATTTTGAATTTACGCGGTAAAAACGCAAACTCAGGATGAAAAGTTGACCACTGCCGAATCAGCTCACAGGTCGGGCGTGGGTCTTCGATTTCGCCAGCGACCACACCCGCAAACTGATCGGTGGTGGTGTTACGAATACAGTTACCGCTGGTTTGAATCGCGTGCATTTGTACGGTGGCGAGGTCAGCCAGCGCATCCGGCACGGTTTCTAGCGGTAGCCAGTTCAACTGAAAATTTTGCCGTGTTGACACATGGGCGTAACCACGGTCGTACTTGCGGCTGATTTCGGCAACTTTGCGCAGTTGTTGGCTGTTATACAGGCCATACGGGACGGCAACCCGCAGCATCGGTGCGTAACGCTGCACATACAGGCCGTTTTGTAGGCGCAATGGCCGAAACTCGTCTTCGGTCAGTTGACCGGCAAGGTAACGCTGGGTCTGGTCGCGGAACTGCGCCACCCGTTGGTCGATCATGGCTTGATCGAAAGCTGTATATGAATACATGGCGATGAGCTGGATTCATGAAAAAGTGTGCCACTGTAGCAAGATTGACTTGATCAGCAAAATGCTTTTTCTGGATAACTTTTAGTGGTTTTGATGATAAGTTTATCGCGAAAAAGTCCGCGAGCCTACTCCATGGAATTCTGCAAAACGCTTGGTTTGTTTTTTTTGACCGCATTAGCGGAGATCATCGGCTGTTATTTGCCCTATCTGTGGTTACGGCAGGACAAAAGTGTCTGGCTACTCATACCCGCTGCCCTGAGTCTAGGCGTGTTTGTCTGGCTGCTGACGCTACACCCCACTGCGTCGGGGCGGGTGTATGCCGCTTATGGTGGTGTGTATGTTGCAGTCGCGCTGCTGTGGCTATGGCAGGTCGATGGCATCACCCCGACCCGCTGGGACTTGCTCGGCGCGGCGATTGCGTTGAGCGGCATGGCAATGATCATGTTTGCACCGCGCAGCTAGATTTTCGTACAGCCAGCCCTAACGCAACACCCTCTAAGCATACGAACGATTGGCCAAACGCTTTAATGAAAAGCTGTTTTTCAGGAACTCTGAGTAGTGCCGTGCACTGACCGCCGGACGCTCCATCATCGGCAGATGACCGGTCTGACTCATGCGTACCGTCTGCGCATGTGGCAGCAACTCAGCATAATGTGCCAGCATATCGACATCAAGCAAGCCATCATGCTCGCCCCACAGTACCAGTGTTGGGATTTTGATCCGCGCGATCTGCTGCACCAGCCAACTCTCCGGATAGATCTCAGTCATGAGCTGGGTAAACACATCAAACCACCGCTCACGCCGCTCATGATATTGCTTGGCCAGCATGACGCGCACTTGACTGGGCATCCATGGCAGCTTGTAGGCGGCCAGCGCCATTAGTGCATCAAACTCCTCCAACGAATGCACGATAAATGGATTGCGGCCAGTGCGCAGCGATTGTTCCAACGCACTATTGTTGCGCACCGGCAGCCCCGCCGCATCAAACAGTCCCAATGACAGCACACGAAGCGGTGCAATCAACGCCAAGCGCTGCGCGATAAAACCGCCCATCGAGTTGCCCACCACATGTACCTGCTCGATCTGCAAATAATCCAGCAACTCCAGCACGCGCTCGGCCTGTGCCAAAGTCGAATAGTCGCGGCCTGCTTGATAACCGGTCTGCCCATGTGCCGGTAGATCGACCAGAATGACCCGATAATCTCTGACAAAATAACGGGCAAAGCGCAGCCAGTGCGATTTTTCGGCACTTAAGCCATGTAACAACACAATCGTACCGCGATGCTTTTTTTGCGATTTATTGCTGAGCCACGCAACTCGAAACCCATCAATCAAACGGCGCGATAGCCGCAGACCGTAGAGCTGCCCTTCGCGCTGCATCGCTTGTCGATACAACAGCTTACCCAGTTGAATAGTCGGCAACTCCAACGCACCCGACGACTGCCACGGCGCAGCCATCCGCCACTGCTCACGCAGCACAGTCGGATCGAGATTATGTTCGTGTAACTCTTGAATCAGGATCTCGGCATCCATTATTGCGCCGCCCCTACTGTGTCTTGCACTGCGGTATTGTCCGCGCCCAGCGCACGACCGACAAAGCGATAGACCGGCTGACTGCGTGAAAACTTAATCGGGTGTGCCAGTTGTTTTTGGGTCGCGCCGCCCTCTTCGGACAATGGAACATCGACCAACCAGCCGCGCTGGGTCGCCAGATCCGACTGTACCGCCTCACCCAAACTGAGTACAGGCTCAACACACACATCCAGCGCTGAAAACACCTGTTGCCAATGCGCAAACGACTGAGATGCCACGGTCGCGGCAATCGCAGCACGCACGGCTTGCCGATCTTCTGGCAACATGGATGCGCCTTTTTCGGCCAAAATCGGCAATTGTAAGGCAGTCGCTAGACCCAGCATAAACTGTGGCTCTAAACTGCCAATCGACAGATAGCGCCCATCTTGGGTTTGATAGTAGTCATAAAAACTTGCCCCATTCAGCATGCCGCCTTCGGCAGTTTGGTCTTCGCCACCAGCCACTTGTGCCGATGCCGCCATGCTGTTTAAGGTAAACGCGCAGTCGGTCATCGAAATATCAATATGCTGACCTTGTCCACTGACCTGCCGCTCGATCACCGCCGCCAAAATCCCAATCACAGCGTGCAGCGAACCACCCGCCACATCCGCCACTTGAATACCCAATGGCGGAGGGCCACCGTCTTGCCGTCCTGAATGACCGGAAATACCCGCCAACGCCAGATAATTAATATCGTGACCAGCACGATCCTTATAATCGCTGGTTTGGCCGTAGCCGGTAATCGAACAATAAATCAGCTTCGGATTGATCGCTTTTAAGTCATCGTAACTCAGCCCCAGCCGCGCCATCACATTCGGCCTAAACTGCTCTACCAGAATATCGTATTGACCGATAAGCTGTTTGACACGCTCGATACTGGCGGATTGTTTCAAATCCAACGCCACCGACTGCTTATTTCGATTCAAATACGCATGCGCAGTCGCTTGCCCATCGGCATAAGGTGGCATAATACGCACCAAGTCCATGCGCGTCGGTGATTCCACATGGATCACCTCTGCACCTAGATCGGCCAGCATCATGGTGGCAAAAGGGCCAGGTAACAGCGTTGAAAAATCTAAAACTTTAAGGCCAGTCAGCGGTGCGGTCATCGGGAGTTCCATCTAACCAAAGTGAGTGTAAACTGTACACAGCAACTGTCGATAACAGCCGTGCCGTGTGCATCTGCGTGTTAGACAGGCTAGAGCAGCACGGATGGACGCTCAATGACACAAGCCACCAGAATGACTGGCCGGATCGTTCAGCAGCCTTCAGGGTCGACTGACGTTTCAGTCGCGGCCGTGGCTGAAATATCAGTAGACCCTAGGCCATATGATTGACGTTTTATAGCGGGAGCAGGTTTGATGAGTCGAGATACAATCAGCATTCATTTTGTCAATGCAGCACTGGCGGGCGTTCGACGCCTCAATATCGACCTCAACGTCATTCTGAACCGTGCCGGTATTGATGCAGAACTACTGAATCAACCGCGTGCGCGGGTATCACCCGATCAATACACCCGCTTGGCACAAACACTATGGCTGGTCAGTCAAGATGAGCATCTGGGCTTTGGTCGCTCGCCGCGTCGGCTTGGTACCTTTGCCATGATGTGTCGGCTGATCATTCACGCTGGTACACTTGGCAAAGCCCTCGAACGTGGCTCACAGTTTTATCGCTTGTTTGGCGATGAGTGGTCGATGTCGATTGCGCGTGATGCGCACGATGCGCGCTTATCGGTGCAAATTCCGACCGACCGTGATCCCGAGCATTTTATTACCGAAAGCATGCTGATGATCTGGCACGGGCTGGCCTCATGGCTGATCGAACGACGGATTCCATTAGAACGGGTGCAGTTTGCCTATCCTGAGCCATTGCATGTGCAAGAATATGACGCGTTGTTTTTTTCGCCGATCATGCGCTTTGACCAACCTCGCACCGAAATTACTTTTGCTGCCGATTACTTAGATCTGCCGATCCGTCAGACCGAAGCCAGCTTGGATGAATTTTTAAAAACCGCACCGGCACAACTGTTGGTTAAATTTAAAAACTCCAGCTCGCTGACCTCACGAATTCGTGAAGTGTTAAAAACCCATATCGGCGAAGAAATGCCAACCTTAAACGATGTCGCTGCGCGGCTCTATCTGTCACCACAAACGCTACGCCGCCGACTGGCCGCCGAAGGCAAAAGCTATCAAACGGTCAAAGACAACCTACGCCGTGATGCTGCGATTCACTTGTTATTACGGCCAGAATTGACACTAGAAGATGTGGCGCAACAAGTGGGCTTCAGTGAAACCAGCACCTTCCACCGCGCCTTTAAAAAATGGACAGGGGTGACGCCGGGGCTGTATCGGCAGTTGCATAGTCACTAATGCAAGGCTAGGGTCTGCTGACGGCAAGCCCAACTGTCAGCCGTGTGGCGTGGACAGTTGCGGCTGCGTGGCATTGGCATGACTATTAATGGTCGCCGTATGACTCTCTGGCTCGGCTGGATATAAGATCAACAGGTTATTGGTTGGAAAGCGCTTGGCCAGTCGCGCAGGTAGATTGCCCAACTGACTGCGCCACGCCACACTGCCCACTCTCGCACTGCACAACAGCAGCAGATCACCGCGCAACACCAACCCCTCTAAACCACTCATCAAACCTGACCACTGCTTAATCGCATGGCTGTTTAGGGTAAGCGGAGGGCTAATCGCATCAATCCGACGACAGACCGGCTCTAGTTGCGACTGATCGCTGACCACAATCAACTGTACGCCAAGTTGCTGCACCAAGCGTTTCACATTCAATACCGCCAACGCAAAACTGGGATCGCGTGCAGCATGTGGTGGCACCAACAACAGCACGCGGCGCGTCACATTGAGCGGTTCGACCAAGCGGCTGACCAATAAGCTATACGCCTGATCACTCAGCAAGGTTTCCAAGACGGAGCCAAAAAACCGTTCAGGTGCGGTGGTGCGATTACTCCAACCGACAATCACCCCAGTGATCCGCCGCTCGCGCCGCGCCCGCAAAATACCCGCCGCAAAACTCAGCTCAATTCGGGTCAACTCATGTGACGGTACATCTGCGCTAGACAAATGTAAGGTCGCATCAGCCAGTTTTTTTTCGGCCTCATGAATCAAATGACTGGCTTGCTGCGCCTCTTCCACCACCACCAGCGGATAAATCGGCTCTTGAAAACTCGGCAGCCGCAGCAGCAAGGCCAGATCCAACAAGCGATGGCTCAACTCATCTTGTGACGACAGCCCAACCAAAACCCGCTGTCTGGGCATTTGCTGAAGTAAGGCGTCTTGATCACCGGCCAACGCCAATCGACGACCATAAAAATCCACCAACCACGGCGCCATCACACAGGTGATCAGGATCATCAAAATTGCGCCATTCACCACGGCTTCATTAAACAATCCGATCTCAAAACCGACAATCGTGGCGGCCAACGTCGCCGCCGCCTGCGCCAACGACAAGCCATACACCACACCCACTTGGGCGACACTGTAGCCCAACAACCAACGGGTCAATACAGCCGCCAACAGCTTGGCCAGAATCACCCCACCGATCATCAAACCCGCGACCAACCACGCCTCTGGGTCACCATTTAAAAAGATCTCTACATCCAGCAACATGCCAACAGAGAGCAAGAAAAACGGAATAAAAATCGCATCGCCGGTAAACTGTAAGCGATTCATCAGGGTGCCATTATGTGGAATCAGCCGATTCAAGGCCAAACCCGCCAAAAATGCCCCAACAATCGGCTCAGAACCCGCCAGATGCGACAAACTGGCACAACCAAACACCACCGCCAGTACAAACACAAACTCGGACACGCCATCTTTACCCGCACGCTTAAAAAACGCCCGTGCCAGCATCGGCAAAATCACCAAAATCACAAACACATACAGCGACAGACTCACTGCTAAATTGATCCAAAACTGTTGGTTCACTTCACCACGAGTTGCACCTGCAATTACCGCAAGGATCAGCAGCGCCAATGAATCGGTGACAATCGTGCCGCCTAGCGCAGTCGTGACCGCTTGATTTTTAGCGATGCCCAACCGACTTGCCACTGGATAGGCCAACAATGTATGCGAGGCTAATACACTGCCCAACAACAGTGCAGCCATCAGGCCAAAATCAAGCAGATAATACGCCAGCAGCGTGCCGGTCGCTTGTGGAATTAAAAAGGTCAATAACCCAAAAATCAGGCTGTGGCTGCGATAGCGCTTCAGCACACCCATATCGATTTCGAGGGCGGCAGTAAACATGATATAGAGC
>JBAQKP010000056.1:0-13821 GCA_049301135.1 Moraxellaceae bacterium
GATTGTAGCTGTCGTGCACCCGCATGTAGCCCTTGTAATTCGACTGCCAGTTGGCTCGGTTGTTGTGCCAGTTGAATCAGATTGCCGGTGATCAGCGCTTGATCCAAGCGATTTTCGGCAAATTTAAGCCCATCGGCGCGTAAATTGACTTGAACATCCGGTGCGCGCTGTTGACCTGATAGGCTGAGACTGCCACTGATACGACCGGCCAACTCGGGGTGAATCAACGCCAGCTTTTCGGCATTCACATCGACCAACAATTTTTCGGTATTGCCATTGGCAGTCAGTTGATTGCCTGCCCATGCCAGCTTCAATTGGTTGGCGACAAAACGCTGTGGCACAAAGTCCGCTGGTTTAACCGGATTGGGCATAAAGGCCAAATCCAACTGACCACTGGCCTGAATCGGTTGTTGCCGCAAGGTGCCTTGTAGATCAAGCTGGCGAATCTGAATATCCTTACGCTTGGCCTGCCAATGGCCACTACTATCGACTTGACCGGACAACCGCCCCGCCCAGTCTGTCGCAAAATAGCCAGTATCGAGATTTTGAGTATTGGCAACCAATTGCCACGCCAGCCCATCGGTGAGATCCAACTGACCGCTCGCATCGAGTTGTCCGGCCACGCCACGATGGCTGAGCTGTTCTAATTTAATCAACTGTGGCGTACCGGCAGCCTTCAGGATGAGCTGTCCATCTGGCACGCCAGCCGTGTTTAGCTGACCCTTAAACCGCGTGGCAAAACCACGTAGGCCGCTGACTTTAGCGGTCGGTGGCTGCATCAACAGCACGGTCTGTCCCGTGCCAGCCAAGGCGATGCTACGGGCAGCTTGCTTTGGCGCAGCCGGTTGACGCGCTTGGAGATCGACTTGATCAAGCAATATAGTTTGCTGAAGCGCAGTAGACTGACCGCTGAGTTTAATCTGACCTTGCAACCGATCAAACGGCGCACTGGCAAGAATGGCTTGTGGGTTGATGCCGGCAGTTTGCAGTTGCGCTTGCCAGCGGGTTGCTGTCTGAGCGGTCTTGGCCAGATCGGCTTGTGCAGTCGCGGACAGTTGACCAGCGACACCTTGATACGCCAGCTTTGGCACACGAATTTGGTATTGACCCTGCCGCTTCAACTGCATCTGATACGCACCAGCAGGCAGGCGCCCAGTGGTTGCCGCCAATTGCAGATCGAGATTGGCCTGCATCTGTTGTGCAGGTTTGAGCAACAATAGCGCCCGACCGCGTGGACTATCCACCACGCCAAGCGCAGGCACGTCGCGGGTGAGATTTTGCCAGCGACCGGACACCGCTAATGGCAAACTGGCATCGGCCAATCCACCCCGTTTACCCACACCGACCTGTAGCGACTCCTGATTTTTTGGATTGCCTTGGTTGTCTTGGCGCAGAGCAACCCCGATTTGGGTCAGGTTCGGTTGCAAACGGCCAGTGCTTTTTAGGCTGGCGTTTAATTGTTTGGGCAGATACGCTTGTGCCGCAGCGGGCAATAGCGGCTGTATTTGCAGGCCTTTTGTGCGCGCAAACAACTGCCAATCCACACCATCGACCCAGTCTACTTGTCCACTGGCGTTGATTTGGCCTTGTAACAGATCGCCCGTCAGTTGCTGGATTTGCATCCCCTTAAAATCGGTACGCAGGCTGGCTTGATAATCGCCTTTCGGCAGGTCTTTGGATTGCAGATCGGTATTCAGTTGCAGCGCAATACCAGACAGGTCGCCATTAATTTCGACTTGTCCTTGCTGCGACTGTAATTGCTGCGCTAAGGCAACCGGCCACACCACATCTTGCCATGCCAACTCACCTTCAAACGGCACACCTTTACGCACTGGATGCGCGGTCAGTGTGCCGGTCAGTTGGCCTTGTGCGCTCAGTGCTTGTTCAGCCAGCACTACTGCTGGATTTTGCTCTTTTGTGGCTGGGTCAGCGGCTACTGGGGTTGTACTATCCGTCACAACTGAGTTTTGTGTCACCAACCACGGCAATACCACTTGGGCGCGTACTGTGTCTAAACTCCCATCAGCTTGTAGTTGGATCGGCTGAAAACCTAACTTGCTGAGTGCCGGAATCAGCAGTTCGGCATCACCTTTGAGCGGGTACACACCGTTAAACTGCATCTTGGCGTTGACGTGTTTCAGATCAAGTAAGCCTTTCATCTGTAAACTAGAATCGTGGATCTCCAGTCGATCGCCTTGCCACAATGCGTCTTTTAAAAAGATGACATCTAGGGTGGTGATTTTATTCGGTGCGTTTTGAATTTGAAACGCATGCACATAGGCTTGATCAAAGCGCAAAGTAAACGGCAACACAATCGGCTTAAAGGCAAATGGTTCATCGGTCGATGGCACGGTGCGAATCAGCCGCAGCCCATGCAGCGAGGCACGGCGAAAATGCAACTCGCGCTGTACGATGGCACGCCAACCGATCTGCAAATGCGCCTGATCGACTTCGATGCGTTGAGTCTTCAGATTCACTTGGATTTGGTCTAAGATCAGTCCTTGCCGCAGATTACCACCGGCATAACGATACTGAATCAAGGTTTGCTGACTGCCCAACCACGACAACAACCGACGACTGCCCTCATCCGTGCCCGCGACATAAAATAGCCCAGCGCATACCGATAGCAACAGTGCCAACAACCCGCACAATAACCAAGCCCACCAGCGACGACGCGGCGGCTGACCAGAGGGCCGCTCTGGCATTTGCGCTGGTGACGGCTGGGACAAACCCTCAGGGGCTACGGCATCCGTCTGCTGTTCACTGGAACTATCGCCAGATGCACTCATGGTCAACCTATCCTTTGCCTCAACCGCTACCATCATAGCGATGGACCAATAAAAAAGTGCAATCGAATCGGCACACTGGTTTCGGACAAGCCTGCTGCCACGTCAATCCGAATCGGACCAATCGGCGAACTCCAGCGCACCCCAAGTCCTGCACCGACTTTGACATCGTCGGAAAACTGTTCATCAAAGGCATTGCCCGCATCGACAAACACCGCACCACGCCACATCGGCAAAAACCGATAGTTATACTCCAGCGACGCGACCGCCAAGTTTTGACCACCACTCAACTCACCATCGCGCACGGTGGATAAGCTTTTATAATCATAGCCGCGAATGCTTTGATCACCACCGGCAAAAAAACGCAGGTTATACGGCACGGACTCAAAATCATCGGTCACAATCGTAGCCAAATCAAGCCGACCGACCACTTGATGCTTGCGGCTTTCGGTAAAGCTTTCAATCGCACGCCAGCCCGCCCGCAAGATCGCTAAATCCACATCGGATAACAGTGCCTGACTGCCGATTTCAATTTGGTACAACTGCCGCCGACCTTGATACGGATCAACCCCGCCACGACTGGTCACCTTGTTTAACGCATAACCGGCCAACAGCACTTGTTGGGTCAAACTGATGGTGTTACCCATACTGGCTGGATCAATTAAACGTGCCAACTCAGGCTCATCAAACCGCACATCAACCTGATCAATCCGATAGCGCAACGACAGCGTGCGCTGCCAATCATCAGGACTTGGCCGGATCGAACGCTCAATCCCCAGCGTGCCGCCAATCGATTCGATATTAAAATCCGTCTCTAATTGTTCGACTTCTTCGCGCTCAAACCCACCAAACACACTCAGCGTATCACGCAGCGGATGCTTATACGGCAAGCTGTAACGGGCATCAATCGCCTGCCGAATCTGCGACAACTCAAGGTTGGCATCTAAGCTATGCCCACGATCATTCACCAATGCTCTGCGATACTGCGAACGGAAGCGCACGCCGGTATCCGTCCCATAACCAATCCCCGCTTCGGCACTGTTTGGCTGTCGTGCATCGACCAACACCCGCACTGGCACAACTTTGGCGCGGGCAGCACGGTTGAGTTCGGTATTGCTGCTGGCTGGCATCGGAGCGGTTAACGGGTCTGGGCTAGGCTGCGCTAATGTTGTAGCAGCAGAGGTTGTAGCGCTAACCGAAGCGTCGCTCACTGGCGCTTCGGCGGCTGGTACGACCAAGGGAGTCGCGGGCGAAGCTTGCTGGTTTTTAATCGCGTCTGGGGTAAACGCCGTCACCTCAATATTGTTAAACCAGCGGGTATCGAGTAACTGGCGTGACAGGGTCTGCACATCTCGCGCATCATAGTCATCACCGGCCTGAAAGGGCACGAGGGCTTCTAACAATGCTCGCCTGACCGGCAGCGCTGCGCCTTCCACCGTTGTACCAAACTCAATGTCGCCGAACTGATAACGCTGGCCGCTTTGATAGATCAGTCGAATATCGGCGACGTGATCCGGCAAGGTGACTTGTACGTCATGGGCGTGCCACTGCCCATCAAAATAACCACGCTCTAACGCCGCACTGGCAATCCGGCTTTTGGTTTGCTCGTATTTGGCATGATTCAGCACGTCGCCAACCGCCAGATCCGGCTGACTTTCGATGCGCTGAAAGCGGCGCTGCTCTTGCGCCTGTCCGTCAATCTTAATGTCCTGCGAGGTGACCCGCACCGGCTCACCGGCAACCACATCCACTTGCAACTGATCAGCGGCCGTCTTGCTAAAAAAGAACTGGCTGTCATAAAAACCGACGGCCTGAGCGGCATCCCGCGCCAAACCACGCAAGCGTGGTAGGCTGTCATTAAAATCAGTGAACTCCTCAACCGTCACCCGTGCTAGCGAGGCGGCAAGGTTTTCTTCCAGCAAGGTCAAAGCCGCCTCACGCTGTTCAGCGGTCAGTGGCGCTAGTGCTTCGGCTTGTGGCAGCGGCTTAAGATCTTCGGTGGGCTGATCTACCCATTGGTCTAAACCCTCCAGACTGCTGGACTTGGGCAGCGATGCGACAAAGATTACCGTCGCACGAATCACGGGTTCAGCCGCAAAGCCCTCACTGCCATCACTACGTAACCATTGTCGAATACGCTTCAACACGCCGATACGCGGTGTGCTGCTGCTGTCCTGTTCCGCACTAGGCACAGGTTGCTCTAGTTCAACCTCTTCTAATGGTGGCAGTGACGCCTCAAGATCTGGAAAACTCAGGTCGATGAGCGGTGGTAAATCAGCCGCTTGCTCGGCGGTGGCAGGATCAGCTTCAGTGAGCGGTGCAGCCTGTATGTCGGGCAGTGGCGTGGCGAGTGATTCGGTCACTGGTGTGGCGACAGACGTACTCGGTGCTGGCACTGGGTCAACGCTTGGCGCAGCATGCACGAGATGGCTCGACAGCAGCATTGAGGACAGTACAACGGAAGACAGCACGACTGTCGATCCGCGCCCACACGGGTGTGGCGACAACGACTGGCGCGGCGGCACAGCTGGTTTTTTCTGAATCAAGTCACGCATGGCTACTCCGCGCAGGTCAAACCGCAGATCACAGCACAGATCACAACGGCACACATCAAACAGTCTGGCATGTGGCATCATACCCAGTTGCCAAGTGGCTTGCCAGTGATCGCTGCTCGGCTTATCTTGAGCGGCTGCCGCCTTTGAAGCCGACTGCTTTGAGGTTTTTTGATGCGCCTCTTCTACGATTTTTTGATCTTGGGACATTTGTCATGGCCTCACAATTTAGTTTGCTGACCAAGCGGCGCTTTTTGCCGATGTTTTTAACCCAGTTTTTGGGTGCATTTAATGACAACGTCTTTAAACAGGCGTTATTGCTGCTACTGACCTATCATGCTGCCCAACAACTCAACATGGCAACCAGCTTGCTGAACAACTTGGCCGCCTTACTGTTTATTTTGCCATTTTTTTTATTATCAGCAACTGCCGGACAAATCGCCGATAAATACGAAAAATCCATGCTGATCCGGCGGATTAAACTGATGGAAATTGCCGTAATGACACTGGCAACCGTTGGTTTTTTAATGCAATGGTACGTGCTGCTACTGCTAGCACTATTTTTAATGGGCGCGCATTCCAGCTTGTTCGGGCCCGTCAAATACGCCTATTTGCCGCAAGCACTGCCCGCTGAGGAATTGGTCGCCGGTAATGCACTGTTTCAGTCTGGCACGTCGATTTCGATTTTGACCGGTACGATGTTGGGCGGCGTGTTGATTTTAAGCGGTGATCTCGCGCAAACCCTGCTGTGGACATCGGTCACCGTGCTGCTGATTGCAGTGTTGGGCTGGCTGGCCTCACGGCAGATTCCTGCACTCGCGCCGAACAATCCAACGCTGAAGATTGATTGGAATATCGCCCGCACCAGCGCACAGACCTTACGCGCAGCATGGGGTTTACGCGGGGTGTTTTATGCGATGCTCGGCATTTCGTGGTTTTGGTATTATGGCGCGACGTTTTTAACGCAAATCCCTGAATTTACCAAAAAAATCCTGATCGGTGATGCCGGTGTGGTGACGTTTTTATTAACGCTGTTTACCATTGGAGTCGCCACCGGCTCACTGCTGTGTAAACGCCTACTCAACAACCAAATCAGCCTAAAACTGCTGCCGGTTGGTCTGGCCGGTTTAAGTATTTTTGCCTTTGATTTGTATTTTTCCTTGAATCATTTGCCCAGTATTTTAGCCAACCCACTGACCCAGCAAATCGAACTACAAACGCTGACGCAGATCTTGGCGCAGTCGGCCTATTGGCGGGTGTTTGTCGATTTGCTCGGTTTGGGGTTGTTTGGCGGGTTTTATATTGTGCCATTGTATGCGGTGATGCAGTCGCATGCACCAGAGCAGCAACGCGCCCAAGTGATCGCCGCCAATAACATCTTAAACGCGCTGTTTATGGTGGTCTCAGCGGTGGTGGCGATTGTGGTGTTGAGTGCACTGGGTTATGACTTACCGGTGTTGTTTGCGTTGACGGGGGTGCTCAATCTGCTCATCGGTGGCTTTGTGCTGCTCAAAACGCGCCAGCACTTGCCAACCTCAATCCATCCGTTGGACTAACCGCGGACAAAGCCGATTGCCCCTAGACAGCCCAGCCAGATTCGGTATGCTGAAAGCGGGCAAACGAGATATTTTGACAACAGCCGTCTGTGGCGGTACATGAGGTAGCGATGAGTCATACAACCCATCAAACAGATCGTCAAAGCAGTCAGCGCCAGTATGGTTTTACTGATCGGTTGATTCAGGGTTTTGATCAAGCCCTGCGCACGGTGGTTCCCGACAGCACACAAGCTGAACGGCCATCACCGGCACAAGCCCAACGCAGCCAACTCAGTGTTGAACAGGCACGCCATGTGGCCGGTCTGATGCGCGTCAATCATAGCGGCGAAGTCTGTGCGCAGGCGCTGTATCACGGCCAAGCGCTCACTGCAAAACTACCCACCGTGCGGCGCGAAATGCAACAGGCTGCGCGTGAGGAACAGGATCATTTGGTCTGGTGCGAACTGCGCCTTAAAGAACTGGACAGCCATCCGAGCCTGCTCAATCCACTCTGGTATGGCTTATCGTTTGGACTCGGGGCCTTGGCGGGGCTGGCGGGTGATCAATACAGCTTGGGTTTTGTGGCTGAAACCGAAAAACAGGTCAGTGTGCATCTACAATCTCACCTCGACCAACTGCCGGACACCGATCCACGCAGCCAAGCGATCTTGGCACAGATGAATCAAGACGAACTACAACATCGCGAACAGGCACTACAGGCCGGTGGGCGTGATTTGCCCAAGCCGGTACAGCACTTGATGCAAGTCGTATCTAAAGTGATGACCAAAGCCAGTTATTCGATTTAACGGCCTTCGATTTAATCTGATCTAACCCATTTTTGAGGAGTGCTGACCATGACGCAATCGCACCGCCCCACCCTCAGCTTGCACACGCTGTTGACGCTGGATGGCTTTGTCGCTGATCCCACCCACCCTGACATCGCCAAACTCGACATCGAGCCGCTGTGTCAGTTTATGCTCCAGCGCAGTGAAACCTTGATTTTGGGGCGTCCAACCTATCTCGACATCATCAACGAGGGCGAGTGGCCGTATCCCGAACATCCAGCCTATGTGCTGTCACGCCACAAAGACTGGTCGTTGAGCCATCCAAGCCTAAAAAGCAGCACCGATAGTCTGACCACGCTACTGTCCGAACTCGGCGAACAACAGGTCAAACAAGCATGGCTGATCGGCGGGCGGCGCTTGGTGATGGCGGCACTGGCTGATCAGGTGCTCGATGAACTGGTGATTCATCTATTGCCGGTCACGCAAACACAAGGGCGGCAGTTTTTTGACCAGCACCATCTGTCACAGTTTGAGCTACTCGACGTTGAACGGCTGGCGCAAGGCATCGTCCGCATGCAGTATCGTGTGTCGTATGTCTAAGGCAAGCGGGTCAGTTTGTGGACAAGCTGGCCAAATCGCCAACATCGGCAACAGCACATCAGCAGGTAATGGCAGGCGTTCGCTGACCACGTCAAGCGTGCCGATCTGATCACCCGCGCCAATCAAATCAATATCCATCCGCACATATTGTGACGGTCTGACCCGACCACAACGCTGCTCGATCTGATCCAATTCGAGCAATAGATCGGCGCGACTGAGGTGATACGCGGTCAGCAACACGGCTTGATTCCAATAGATCAAATGCGCCCGCCCAGCCCGATCCGGCAGCTCATATACCGGCGAATACTGGCAAGCCCCAAGCTGCTCAAGCGCACTGTGCACCTGCGCAAGCGCGGCGGCGTGGTCGATATTAGTGCCCAAGGCCAGTGCGTAAATCATCGCGACTCCGTTCAATCGACACCCCGACCGCAGCGGTATCGGTGACTGCCAGTGGCTTACGAATGGTCAGTGTGATCTGCTGTACCAGCGTAAATTCGCGCAAAATCGTCTCAGCGACCAGATTGGCTAGCGTTTCAATCAGCTTGGCCTGCCGTGTTTGCATCACTGCAGTGATCCGCGCCGAGACGGCCTGATAATTGACAGCATATTCTAGCTCGTCGGTCAGCGCAGCTTGGCGGGTATCGACCGATAGACACACGTCAACCAGCAACGGCTGTTCGATCTGCCGCTCCCACTCAAACACCCCGACTACGGCCTGTACTTTCAGGCGCTCAATCAATACTTTATCCACGTGCTGGTTTTCCCATGGCAGGTTTTTCCCATGTTAGGCGGCTCACGACTGGTTCTTCACTAGACGACGCGCTGAGTTTAACCCGAACGGCTTGCAAGTGTGGCGCAGCAGTGCCAGCATTGGCAAGGTTTTCGCGGTGATGATTCGTCATGTCGATGTGGGTGAGTTTCAGTCTGTTGCTGGTTTTGGCATATTTGCTTGGTTCAATCTGTAGTGCGATTCCGATCTGTAAGCTGTTTGGGCTGCCTGATCCACGCAGCACCGGCTCGTCTAACCCTGGTGCCACCAATGTCATGCGGATTGGCGGCAAACTGCCTGCCGCACTGACGTTTTTAGCAGATGCGTTTAAAGCTGCACCACCGATTCTGGCCGCGATGTGGTTACAGTTGCATCCAGCGATGATCAGCGTAGTCGCGTTTGCAGCGATTTTAGGTCATGTCTATCCGCTGTATTTTCGCTTTGCTGGCGGTAAAGGCGTGGCGACAGCGTTTGGGATTTTGTTGGTGCTGGACTGGCGCTTGTTTGTGGCGGCGGGAATCAGCTGGTTGGCGGTTTTTGCGGTCACCCGAATTTCGTCGGTAGCTAGTCTGGTTGCGATGGTGTTGGCTGCACCATTGGCGAGCTATTATTATGCGCCGCAGTTGTTTTTAGGCATTAGTTTGATCGGGCTGCTGGTGTTGTGGCGACATAAACAAAATATTCGAGATCTGGTGATTGGGGCGGAGCGCGGGTTTCGTTGAACTATTCAATTGCCGCCCATGCTTCAAAAATCTCTAGTGCACAACTGCCCTCTTCAAAATAACTCAAGGGCATCGCCACCCTATGCGATGCTGTTTGGATATCAAACGATATACTGAGCCCGTCACAATATCCTATTCGCCAAGGCACTGTAGATTGATCATAGAAATAACATACCGCATCAACGTCACAGGCAAAGAAAAGCAAGTCGGAACTTCTTGCAAAAAAATCGCTATGTAATTCATATGTAGATCTATCTTCTTGGTTTGCGCGCCCAATCGTACAAGGTGTCCACCAGTTGATGACGGCACAACCATGGTGCCCCCAATTTCTCATACAGCCAATTTCTTTTAGGATCATAAGCATATCTTGAGGATAGGATGGACAATTCTCAAGCTGCTCTATAACCGTTGCTGGCACAGGCTCTAGCTTAAAATCATGGTCGGGATTTTCAGAATGCCGAATCAAACGCTGTTTGAGCTCCTGTACTCGACCTGAAATCGTCTTTTCTTTCAAAGAACTCTCCATGTATTGCTATTAACACCCACTACAAAAAAGCGGCTCATCTCAAGCCGCTTTCTCTGACACAATCAACTCAACCTGATTCAATCGCGCTCAATCAACTCGATTTTATAACCGTCTGGATCTTCAACGAAGGCAATCACCGTCGAGCCATGTTTCATCGGCCCCGCCTCACGCACCACACGACCACCACGCGACCGAATCTCAGCACACGCCGCCGCCGCATCCGGCACCGCCAGTGCGATATGCCCATAGCCCGTGCCCAACTCATACGACGACGTATCCCAGTTGTGCGTTAGCTCCAGCACGGTATGACTGGCCTCATCACCATACCCCAAAAACGCCAAAGTAAAGCGGCCTTCAGGATAATCATGCTGACGCAATAAGCGCATGCCCAACACCTCGGTATAAAACGCAACCGACTGCGCCAAATCACCCACACGCAGCATCGTATGTAATATCCGCATGTTGTTACTCCTCACTCAATGCTTGTCTAAATCCACGGCCGTCGTATCCGAGTGCTGTCGCAACGCAAATTGTCGCTGCACCAACACCACCAACAACAGCACCGGCAAACCCATCAACGCCGTCATGGTAAAAAACGCCGGATAGCCCACCCCATCGACAATAGAGCCGGAATAGCCGCCCAGCACCTTCGGAATCAAAGTCATCAACGAGCTAAAAATCGCATACTGTACCGCGGTAAATGACACACTGGTCAGACTCGACAAGAACGCCACAAACGCCGCACCGGCCAGCCCCGAGGCCAGATTATCCGCTGTCACCGCCAGATACATCCAAAACAGATCATGCCCCGCATACGCCACCTGAATAAACAACAGATTGGTAACGCTGGCCAAAATCGCCCCGAGCATCAAAATCTTGGTGACATTAAAACGCTGTGCCAGCAAGCCACCCAAAAAGCCCCCGACAATCGTCATCAGCACGCCGAAGGTCTTGACCGCAGTGGCAATTTCGTCTTTGCTAAAGCCCATATCCTGATAAAACACGTTGGAGATCACCCCCGCAACGATGTCCGAAATCCGATACAGCCCGATCAACGCCAGCAGCAGCAAAGCACTTTTAATCCCGTAACGCTTAAAAAAATCCAGCAGCGGCTCGACCCACGTCTGATAGGCCATCTCACGATTGACCACCCCACCGCGCACCAACCCATAACCGACCAACACCGCCACCACGCCAGACGATATAAACCGAATCGCTTCCACCGCAAACATCAAAAACGGCGAATCCTCAATCTCGGGCAACCATGCGCCAAGCTGCATAAACGCCAGCACAAAACCGGCAATACTGACAATAAACACCAGCACCAACCGGAAATAATCCACACCCGCCCACGGACGCGCTGGCTTCGTGCGCTCCGGCTCACGCACCACCAAAGTCGTAACCACGCCGATCAGCATGGTTGCTGCCATCACCAAATAGGTGGTTTGCCATGCTGCATACACATAGCTGCCTTTTTCCGAGCCGAGCGAACTGGCCAAAAACAACGCACCCGCACCAGCCACGATCATGCCGATCCGATAGCCTGCGTTATAGGTCGCCGCCAGTGCGGTTTGGTATTTGGTTTCGGCCAACTCAATTCGATAGGCATCAATCACGATGTCTTGCGTCGCCGCCGAAAACCCGAGCAACACCGCGCTCATCGCCATTTGTACCAATGCCGCATCACCTTGCAGCGGATCAGTCATCGCCATACAGACAATTGCAGTGATCACCATGCACTGTGCGACCAACAACCAACTGCGTCGTCGCCCCAATAAACGGGTTAAAAATGGTACGGGAATCTCATCAATCAACGGCGCCCAGACAAACTTAAACGAATAGCCCAGCGCCGCCCAACTAAAAAACGTCACCGCACTGCGCTCTACGCCTGCCTCGCCGAGCCACAGCGATAGACTGGAAAAAATCAATAAAATCGGAATCCCTGCCGAAAACCCCAAAAATAGCATGATCAACACGCGTCGATCTGCAAACACCGCCAGCGAATCCCGCCAGCGCGAAGCCGATGTAGTACTCATAAATCGCGACCTGCGCAACATTCTGCAAAGCAGCAGAGTAGCCGGAAGTGGTAGTCTTTGCCACACTCACCGTGTTGGATTTGCTGGAACACTCATGGACGTTAACCCTTTGGCCGTTCGCGCCCTGCTCTCCTGTCGCCAAGCGGTGATGGCGACTCAATCCGGCAGTATTCCGGGCTTTCCACTGACCTCAGTCGTGCCGTTTGGGCTGGCCGCCGATGGTCGCATGATCTTGCTGCTCAGTGATCTGGCACAGCACAGCCGTAACCTTGAATTGGATCGTCGAGTGTCGCTGATGCTGCATGACGACCAAGAACAAAACTGGCAAGCCGCCACTCGACTATCGGTACTCGGACATATGCACCCGCTCCGCTCCGCGCCAGACAGCGCGGAACGGCGTAGCTTGCAAGACTGCTATTATCGCAGTCACCCAGAAGCCACTGACCTTGATCAGCGCGAAGATTTTCGGTTTTGGCAACTGAAGCCGCTGCGGTTTCGGCTGATTCAAGAGGTCGGTCAGGTGCGTTGGCTGGACGATATTCGGCCACAACTGTTTAGCCTAGATGCACAAGACCGGCAGCATATCGAACAACACTTGCCCAATCGCGGCCTGCCAATTCAGCTACTGTACGCCTGTCCATACGGCGTACAGGTGTTTGAAGGCGGTCGAGTGCGCTTTTTAAACTTTCGCGAGTCAGTACAGAATCTTGCTGGTCTGATTGTCAACCTTGATACTGGCTCATTTGATGATCCATACTTGAATCGCTAATGCGATTTTGGGTTTTTATTGCTAGACTGTGACGGTCTTACCTTTAAGTTGTGATCATGAGTACGCCTGAGTTTAATGCGCTAAAAGACGATCACAGATCTGAGCTTGTTGCACCACTGACCACCACGCCGACGACTGCTGCGACCGCTTACCAACACGGCAGACTCAACGCCGAGCAACTGACCCGCCAGCCTGAGCTGGATCAGTTGCCGGCCAGCACGCGGCGAGTACAACCGCTGAATGATTTTTTAGGGCAGACCCGCGCCCGTGCTGCGGTCGAAACCGCCTTGTCTTTGCCATTTGATGGCTACAATATTTTTGCAGTCGGGACGGGTGGCTTGGGCAAACGCACCATGCTCAAACGCCTACTGAACCAGCATGCTGCTGAGATGCCGACCCCAAATGACTGGGTCTATGTGAATAATTTTCAGGATGCACGCCGCCCCATCGCATTGGCACTGATTGCCGGTGAAGCCCCTAAATTTAAAAAAGCCATGCACCAACTGTGGGAAAAATTGTTTAAACAACTTGACCGCACCTTTAGCGCCGACAGCTACCACACGCGGATCGAAAGTATTCGGCAGCAGGCCAGCCAAGTGCAACAAAATGCCCTTCTCGCGCTGACCCAAGAAGGCGAAGCACTGAATCTGATGTTGGTGTCCGATCAAGAGGAGCATCATTTTGTCCCCGCTCAACTGCGGGATCAGGCCGAAGCCACGCCGATTGAGCTGGATAATATTC
>JBAQKP010000057.1:0-3324 GCA_049301135.1 Moraxellaceae bacterium
CGCTGACTGCTTCCATCCGAATAACTGATTTTTCGGTGTTTAGGTAATTCCAGATGGCTCGACCTTGCGCCTCCGCGTATAAAGCCTTAAAGGTATGGGTTACAAACTCAAAATCTGCACTCATGTTTACTCTCCTGCTGAAATATAGGTACATTAAATCACGTTATAGAGACCAAGTCAAATAACTTGCTTTCATGTGTGGAGGTAGGGCTTGCTATAGGCTTTTACTGTTAATACAACACAGACCAGCTCGCCCAGAATAAAACCAATTGCATAAAAGATACCATAGTATCTTTTATCTGCTATTAAATTAATTTATAGATATAATAGTATCTATTAATGCATGCCAACGATACAGCCATGAAGCTCTGTCTATACTCCGCCCACGACGTGCAAACACACCTCGCCGATGCCGTTCGGCAGCGACGTAAGGCCTTACGCTGGTCAAGGCAAACCCTTGCCGAACGCAGCTTGGTTCCTGCATCAACCATTAAAAAATTTGAGACTACTGGGCAGATCAGCTTGCGACAATTTTTATTATTGTGGCAGTGCGTAGATGATCTAGCGCGCATCGACCAGTTATGTCAGCCGGTTGAAACTGCCCCGCTCAGTATTGAAGAGGTGCTGAGACGATGAAAACCTTTAAAAGTCATCAGTCTGCCGAGTCGTTACCTAAACGTTTTTCTTAGTACTCAAGTGACAAGCCAACACTGTCTTATGGGCAGAGGTCAATTCTCTGTAAGCGAACGGCTATCAGAGGTGTTGCCATCACTGCATCATTTTTCGTCGTAAGTAATGCAAAAACATATATCAGTCTGTCGGAAACAGGCTTCCCTAAAGTGCTCCCTAATGTCTTGAGCCGATTACGTGGGTTATTCGGCTCATTGGATGAACCAATTAAAAAACAAAATTAAGCTATGGTTTATTTAATTTCCCGTACGGGATATTTTGCGTTATGCTGGCTAGTACATATATCATATTTCCCGTTCGGGACATGTAAGGATGCACAGCCGATGTCTGAAGTTCACTCTACTGCACAGATTGGTCAACGAGTACGACAAACCCGCCAACAACTCGGCTTAACCCAGCCGCAGTTGGCACTGGCGGTCGGTGTTGGAATTCGGTTCATTGTTGATCTTGAAGCAGGCAAGCCTACTGTCCGGTTGGATAAGGTGCTGCAAGTGCTGTCAGGTTTGGGCTTGGTTTTGCAGATCAGTGACTCAGCCGACCCAACCGCAACGGATGTTTGATCATGACGCATGAACTGAAAGTGTGGCTGTTTGATCAACCGGTTGGCCGTTTGTTTTTATCGAACGGACGACTGCACTTTGCCTACTTGCCTGAATGGCTGGTGCAACCGCAGGCGATGCCCGTTTCCATGTCATTACCACTACAGTCCGACAGTTTCGACGATCAACAGGCACGGCCATTTTTTGCAGGTCTTCTGCCAGAAGGGCATCTGCGCAGTGTAATTGCACGACAGTTGCAGGTATCCAGTCAAAACGAATTTGCGCTACTCGATCAGTTGGGTGGGGAGTGTGCCGGTGCAGTGTCACTGACGGCATGGGAGTCTATATCCGTTCAGCAGTCCGATCCTTTAGCTCAATTTATTCACCCAGCATATGTTCAATCAGTCGAGCCGTTGCCAATCACCCCAGACTGCTCAGTGCAGTGGCTGTCTGAGGATGATCTAGTCGGAATTTTAGATCAGTTACCCAGTCGACCGATGTTGGTGGGGCAGGTGGGATTACGCTTATCGTTGGCAGGAGCGCAAGACAAGCTCCCCGTGCTGTTCGATGGCATGCGGATTGGTGTGCCACAATTCGGCACACCCAGCTCACATATTTTAAAGCCTGCTATTGCAGCAGTCACCGATAGCGTCAGCAATGAAGCATTTTGCTTGGCACTGGCCAAACAACTCAAATTGCCTTGTGCCAACGCTCAAATCCATCAGGTCGCGGGGCGGCGGTTTTTATTGGTTGAGCGCTATGACCGCCAAATTCACACCGTCGGAACGCTCAGTCAGCGTGAGCGATTACACCAAGAGGATTTTTGCCAAGCCCTCGGTGTGGTATCGGAGTTGAAATATCAAAATGAAGGTGGTCCAAATTTAGCGCAATGTTTTGCACTGCTACGGCGAGCCACACACCCGAATGCGCCCCAAGTGCTGCGCCTATTAGATGCGGTGTTGTTCAATGCGCTGATTGGCAACCATGATGCACATGGTAAAAACTTTTCGCTGTTGTATGGCGCAAACGGGATCAGCCTCGCCCCACTGTACGATTTATTGTGTACCGCGGTGTATCCCAACCTCACCGCAAAAATGGCGATGAAAATTGGCAGTAAATATAAATTTAGTGAGCTTGAAACTCGTCACTGGCAACAGTTTGCCAGTGAAGCAGGTCTGTCACCGGCTGCCTGTCAAAAACGATTGATCCAGATGGCAAGCCAACTACCAAAAGTCGCCCGAGCGTTACAGCACAATGCTCAGGCACATAAAGAATCCCATCATGACCGGCTACAAGATTTTTCGGCATCACCAATTGTTGAACAAATCGTTCAACTGATCGAACAACGTTGTGCACTGACGTTACGGCGTTTGGGCTAGCCATCATGTTATTGACAAATATTTGTTAGCCAAACACCGATCAAAAAGTCATTCTCAGAAATTTTACACTGTGAAATTTCGCAGATGCTTTGGCGTTCAGAGGAAAATCTCAACTTGTAAAATTTAAAATTTGTACGCTGCCCACACCCCAACATCCGACTAAATTTTAAAAAAGTTGTGCAACCGTGCTGCATGAATTCACCCACACCTTTGTAAAGATTGCATATCCCTTAGCGCACAATTTTAAAAATCGAATTGTTAAAACTCGCCCGACCACCAACTAAACCAGCAACAACTTCATGCTGACATTTGTGCAGCCACGCCACCCCCACCACAGCAAATTTATCCTAACAAACCCACAGATCTAGGGAGACCCGAACCCCTGAAGAACTGTCACACATAACTCAGCTCTGCTACAAGGCGAAAAATCCAATATATCCATAGGTTTACGGTGTATTACAGCTAGCGCAAAAATGTATTACAGCTAAATTAGTTTTGGTTTTAATATATTAAATTCAATGGCTTATCCAAATAATTTGTATTACAGCTAAATTTTATCGTGGTTTTTGCAAGCCAAATGGTCACCACCAAACTGCTTCTTGTTCGAGGGCGAGTCCGTGTTGTTGCAACTGCTGACACAATACAAGCAAGTCGTTATCGTACTCCGTTTTTTGCAATGCGGTGTCGGGCTGTCCTATGGTCTGCTGCAATAATTG
>JBAQKP010000058.1:0-10445 GCA_049301135.1 Moraxellaceae bacterium
CAGCTTGGTCTAAGGCAGCCATTTGCGCATCCATCCCGATCTGGCCGTCATCGGGTGCGTTGAAGTCTTGAAGCTCAGGCAAAGAAAAACCCGCGCTTGGCGGGTCGTCTTGCATCATCATTTGGTCGTCAGGCGGTTCTGGCATCTGCTGAGGCTGCATCTGTTGCGGCTGCATTGGCATCGACTCAGCGTATGGCTCGACCTGCGGGGCAAGTTCACCCGCTTGCATCCAATTGGCTGGTGGGGTCATCTGCTGCTTGATCATCTCGACCGCGCCGCGCAATTCCTCCACATCAGATCGACTGGCGGCTTGCACTTGCGCAATGTCCAGTGAGTTTTCAGCCTTCAATAGCTCAATGCGGTATTTGAGTTCGCGCTCTGCTTGTTTGTCGTCTGCGGCGGCTTGGGCTTCTTGCAATGCACCTTGTAACTGCTGCATTTGCTGCTCAAATTGAGCCATCATCTGTTTAGCTTCGGGATTTTCCTCGCCGTCAGTGTCGCGTAACTCGGGCGGCAAACGCTTCTCTAGTCGCTCTGCAATCGCTTGCATTTCGGGACCATCTAGCGACCCGATGACCTTATCGCCTGCAATCTCCATCAGTGGTGGATAAGCACGCACCAACTCTTGCAGCATGGTGGCTTGTTCCATCCGTTGCGTTTTATAGCTTGGGCCCGTATCCACAGACACATCGTAGCGACCGATTGAAATATCACCGAGAATCGCTGCAATGCCTTCGATCTTCTGATCTATTTGTTCTGGTGGTTGGTTGATCATCACCATTTCAGGCTTTTGATCAATACCGAGAATCCGAACAACACGCGGCACGTCATAGATACGCTGCACCAACTCGACCAGCACCCGTCCGACTTGACGGATAGCGCGGTTTAAGTTGTCGATAAAGTGGAAATTGGCCTGATCACCTTCAGCCTGACGTGCCAGAATTGCCCGTCCCGATGTTTCGTTACCCTGCGCACCGAGTGACGCATCAAACACGCCCGTAGTCGCTTTAATGTCATCGTTGGCCATCATCGCGCCAGAAATGTTACCCGCTGGCGTAATGGGCGGACTGATACGCTGTGGCGGTGGAATTGCCACGCCATTGACCGATACGCCCTTGTACGGCAAAAACACCCGATTGGGGTTGTTGGCATCTGCCCACTCCTCCGCAAAGTCCTCGATCTGGCCTTCCTCAGCCAACCAAGGCACCTTGGGCGCTTGCGACAGTTGCTCACAGACCGTAGTGCGCTCCATGTTGTACAGACGTTGCGCACCCTTTGCATGAGTGATTAGGCTGTTAAGCGTGCGTTTATTCTCGACCCAGACTTCCTTGCCGTAGACGGGAATTAGCGGCATGTATTGACACGGCCACTCAGTCTTTTCTAGCACCTCCTGCCCGTTGATCTTGTACCACATCACCTTGCGACGTTGGACTGAGCGTTTTTTGCTGTACATACCCTCGGCCAGTTCGCCTTCGTCTGACTTGTAGACCGTGCGACCATCTTGCAGCAGATACAGCACATCATCGTCAAACTCGACGCGATAGAAGTCAGCCACACATACGGTTTTGTCAGTGCCGTTGAACCAGTCCGCGCCGCCTTCACCATCAAAGCTGATCGGATCGGCTTTTGGATACTGACGCTCAAACGCATCTTTACCCATCCACTCTTTGCACATCGCCCACATCGCATCAGAGCCGTCTGCCTCCTTGCTCAGTGGGTCAAGGTAGCAGCCAAATGGGTTCACAACCCGCTTAATCATGATCTCTTGGTTAAATGACTGGCCGTCTGCGTAGTCAGTCAGTATCCGAATAAAGCCGATACCACCCGTCACCGCATTCTCATACGCCATATCATACGCATCAGCCGCGTTAGAATGCTGCTCGATGTCACGCAGTAAGCCGTTGAGGATCTCTGCTGTGTCAATGTCCGCGCCATTATCAACAGGCCGCAGCTTGATCGCAGGACGGTTTTGTCGCTGGTTGTTGACTTCCTGACTGATATACACATGCAGTTTGTTAAACTCAAGGCATGGCCGATGCGACAGCTTGCGGCTGTTAACCTCTGCGTCAGTCCACTGCGCGCCACTGATATTCGCAAACTCAATATCTGATTTAGCCTTGTCGTAAATGTCGCTCCAATGCGCTTGTGCATCATCGTGACACGTCCGCACTGTGGCGATGATTGCATCATCTGATTTGTTCATCCAAAGGCCCCTGCTGTGTTTGATTTGCCCAGCCCTGATAGCTTGGATTTGGTGCGCACTTGCATGTCATTGACTGACAGCGCCAGATACCGAAACGCATCCGCCGCGTGACTTGCCCAGTCATGCACTGGCCGCGCCTTAAACTCGCCCATTTTGTCGTTGTATTCACGCCGATAGTTTTGCAGCGCATGCAGCCCTGCCTTGCATCGCTTTTCGTCAAACCAGCATGTCAGCAGCACTTGCCGCGCCGCTTCGATACCGTCCTCGATTGAGATATTGCGCACGATCTCGAAGTTAATACCGAGCTTCCGAGCGGTTTCAATCCGTGACATACCAGAACCGAGTTCACGCACTGCGATGTCATGCGGTGCAAAGTGCTTACCGTAGAAATATGCCTTGTCTTGCAGTATGCGGGCGTAATGTGGCAGACCTTCGCCAGTGGCTTCGTAGTAATCCACTACACGCACTTCACGCCCTGCGACCTGCACAAACCAGATGACAGTCGAATCACCAACACCCAAGTCCCACACCGTGTGAACCTTAGCCGCTGGATCAATTGGCACTGCTGCAATGCGGTTGTCTTTACGCGCCTTTTCAAACTCGGCTTTGTACACAGCGCCATCAGCAATATATTTCGGCTTACCCAGCCAGATGTTTTCGTATGCCGTGTAGTCGCTGGCCTTCATCTTCTCAGCTTCGAGCTTGAGCAACTCAGGACAGTGTTCATTGTCGGTGTAGTTGATCTGCACCACCGTGCAATCATCACGACCACCAGCCACATACGTTGCATACACTGGATCAGTCGGCAGATATGGGTTTAGGCCAAAGATGACCTGAGCGCCTTCCGTCCTGATAACCGTTGGAATCAGGATATCAAGCGAGCGCTGGCTGATCGTTTGCGCTTCCTCGATCCATGTAATTGTCGCACCCTCAAATGACTTGATAGATGCGACTGTGTGCTGTAGCAGACCACTAAAGCTGAATGTCGTACCGTTCTTGCCGCGTATCTCAGTCTCTAGGATCTCGTAAAACCCAGTCAGCCCGAGCGCTTCAATGCGATCAGACAAAAGACGGTGTACCGATTCTTTAATGGACTTTTGAATCTCACGACAGCACAGAATGCGATGCTTGCGTGTTACACCGGCCAGCAGGACATAATCTGCAATGCCCCACGACTTACCACCACCACGTCCGCCGTGATAGGCGTAGAAGGTAGTGACAGCCTTGTATAGTGGTTTAAATGCGGGTAACGGCTTGTAGACGGTCTTAGTTGTCGTCATCAAAAACAACTTGAATGACGTGAGCGTGCTTCAAGTCACCGCCCAGCTCGACCTTGCTGTTATCGCGCCAATCTTCTGGGAATCGAGCGGCCATAGACTTAGCCCACACACTCGAATTGAACTCCTTGCTTGCGAGCGCGTCTTGTCCAGCATCTTCCCACCATTTCTGCGAAAGTGCCTGCGCTCGTGTTAAGGCGTCCGAAAACTCTGTGTGTACCTGCGCCCATAGATTGATCGTCGAGCGTGATACACCAAGCTCAGCAGCCATCCAAGTGATTGACTTGCCCAAGCGCCCGTACTCAATTACCGAGTCGCAATACTCAGGCTTGTAATCAGTCGGTCTGCCCATTGTCATATCATGGCACCTGCACACAAAGGCTTAGCTCGTACAGATGTTGCTTGAGCCGATAACCCTCAAGCGCCCAAATCTTTTCCCGTGCATTGCTGTACGCAATCTTGCGGCCAATCTCAGCATTGAAGTTTTCAGGCGATGCACAAGCCGACTCACCAGTGACGTTAAATCCGTTCTTTAGCGTCAGTAGACAGATTGTGACTGTTGTACCTGCAAATACATGGTAACTGGCACAAGCAACCTGATCATCAATGTGATCAGGCGTAATACGTGGCGCGGTCAAACCCTTATCCAAAATCTCTTGTTCGATCTGCTGTTCGCTCATATACACCTCGACGATAAAAAAGGCCGATGCACCCTCGTCAAACGCACCGACCAGAAACGAAAAAGGCTACCCGAAGGCAGCCCAAATTAGTTTGCTGTATAGTAAGACCAGCATGGATAAAACATACGCCTACCGCCCTAGAAAGTCAATAGCACTACGCCGCCCGAGTATCCCCCCGATATTTGCCCACCGCCGCGTCAATCTCAGCAGTCCAATCCGTCAGATTTTGCGCCATCCGCTGCTCATACTTGAGCCACGTTGTCTTGTATGTACTCTCGTGCATGACAATCCCCGCAAACCGCAGCTTACCCGCCCGCCGAAAATACTTATCTTCTGGGTCGTACTGGTACAGCCACCGCACAAGACGCGCCATCTTTAACGCCAACTGCTCGATACTCTGCTCAGTCACACAGCGCAATTCAACACCATCCGCCGCCATCTGATCCAATGCAAACCGCTGCAATTTAAGCTCGACCGCGGTCTGATAGGCATTGTCGTCCGGTGACGCAATCATATCCGCCATGCGTTTGAGGTGATCAGACTTGAGCGCAGCATACGCCCCACACTTGTCGCGCCAATCAACATCCGGCAGACCACCCGAGCCAATCGCATACTGTTGCGACTTGACGCTGGTCTGCTTGCAAAACCATTCGATATTATCCATGTGACATCTCCAAATAATCCAAAATCACCGTCCGCGCTTCATCAAACCCGTAACACACCGCACACTCATAGCCCTGCGACCGCAGCCGCTGAATCACCTCTTTTTGTGAGTCAGACACCCGACCTCTCGGTGCTTTCATCTCGACAAACAGGCCATGCAGTCCACCCCGTGGCACAAACAAAAACAGATCAGGGAATCCAGCCATTACCCCCTGAGCCTTAAGCCGTCCAGCTTCGCGCGGATTGCGTTTGCCGCCGTTTGGTGAGTGGTGCAGGTAGTCTGATACCGAACCACCTTCGAACCGCGTATATCGCGCCCACGTCATCAGGTGAAGTTGTTCCCGATCTTCGATGTGATTCATAGCCCGTTACCCCGCCGAATCCACACCCGTTTCATCGTGCTATGCGGCTCATCCCGTACCGCCCGCACAACACACTGCCGGTCACAGACGGTGATCAGATCCCCCGCTTTCAGCACTGACTGACCACTGACCAAAGTTGACGCAAGGCCAGTGGTGAGGAAATCCGCGCACTGGTTTACCGATAGTTCAAGTGTGTTCATGATTGCACCTCGCCAACCTGCCCAACCGCATTACTACCAGTGCATTTGTAGATATGGTTTTGAGCCTTTGGGCAGCGTTTATTTCCGCAAGTCGGACACAAAATCATGGTCATGCCGCCCTTTTCCATCAGCTCGGCAAAGTCCATTTTTGAGCGGCAGGCTTCACAGCACACGCCGCGCCCCCACTCTGGAACAGCCAAAAATGGCGAATCCACCTCAGTCATGCGCTCGTGAAAATCTGCGACAGTCCGATAAAAAATCTGACCAGTCGTGTTGTTGCGGTAAATCTCAATCGGCGGCATATCGTTGTGACGTGCGACGCCCGCCGGTGTAGCAGTACCGATGTACTCGTACTTGATCGGACTGCTCATGTATGTGTAAAACTTAGTCATACAGCCACTCCCCGCTCAATCATCGACCACATGCGCAGGGTCGCCAGCCGCGCAATATCCAACACCTGCTCAGTGCTAACGCGGGTAGCAAACTTGTTGGGTTTTGCGCGTTTAGCACAAAAAACTTTTGGCCGGTTTTTATGGTCGAAACTCAGCAGCAGCACCCCACATGACGGACTGGGCAAACGCTCGGCCATGCTGTCATCCCAGATCTCGGCTGGCATGACGTAGTAGTGCTTCCAGCACTTTTCGGGATGTTCGCGGCCATTCCACCACTTGAGTTTTTTAGCGTCTGCGTAAAAGTCAGACCGACTGATCTTGATTTCAAAATCGATAATTCGCAGGTCTTTGGTGACACACAGCAAGTCACACTCGTAACCCGTCCACTTTGTGTTTGGCACGACAACCAAGTGCATGCGGTTCAAGAACTGCATGGCGAGCGTTGCGGCGATTAGATTCTCTGACCATTTCATGTTGCACCACCATTACGACCGCCCCAGACGCGCTGAACTGCTGCCAAATCCTGTGGCACATACCGCGAGATTTGGCCTGAGATCCACAAGCTATCGACCTGCACGCTATTTGCCCGCAGGTACTCAAGCCCGTCCGTCTTGTCGTCAGGGTCGCGGTAATAGACCTTGCTAACGCCCGCTTCCACGATCAGCTCTGAGCAGTTGATACAGGGCTGACGGGTCACATAAATCACCTCACCGTCATCCTCATCAACAAAGCCAAGTGCGTGATCCTCAGCATGTATTACATCCGGCAATGTGCGACCATCCTCGCCCTCACAGGCCGCGCATGGGTTATGTGCATTCAGGTTGAATCCGGTGTATTGCTTGCCTGACTTGGTGATGACTACCGCCCCAACCTGCGCCCGCTTGCACACGGATTGCTTGGCGACCGATTCAGCCAAGCGCATAATTTCGATATGGCTAGACATGATGCAGACGCTCCAAAACCTTCGGCCGGTTCAGCTCAAACCCGCTCGACAAACGCCAATGCAAACCATTCGATTCAAAGTAAAGACCGCACACAGACGGCTTCGGCTTCTCAGCCCACACACTCAAGTCACCCCAAGCATTCCGAGTCGCATACCTTGCCCACGCTGGGGCTTTGTCAAAAACATGCTGGTTAAAATGCTTCATCGCACACCCCCGCAGCAAACGCTCTCACTTGCGTATATACAGCCCTGACAGTCTTTCCGGTACACTTTCACATTCTGAGCATCAGACAGGCATTGGGCGCGATCCTGTGCGGTTTTAGACCGTCTAACCTTGATCACCACCGGAGGGATGATTGCGACAGGCATGGTTTCAACTGTTTTCATGCTGCCCCCTGCGTCATCTCGACCACCCAAGCCGGTACAGCACGACCAGCCGCCCGCATCACCTCGCAATACTCGGTAGGGTTTTCAAACGGGTCAGGCCAGTGCATCGCCACCGCTTCACGCTGCGACAGTGATTCGATCTGGCGTTGTTTGCGCTCCTCGATCTCAGCATTCAGACGCGCTTGTTTCTCGGCGAGTGATTCAGCACCCATCGAGAACATGGCTTTGAGGTTTGCCAGATGGTCGGATACATTGGCCGCGACTGGTTTGGACTGCGCCAGCATCACCACCGCATCCGCCTTGTAACCAATCCCAACTTGTCCAGCTTCGACAGCCTGCTCGATTGCGATAGCACGCGCTGCAGCGGGTTCTTGACCTAAACTCATCCACCACACCGGAAAGACGTTCTGAGCCTTAGCAGCGGCCACTAGGCGCTCATATGTGTCACAAAACGCCTTGCGTGCGGCGAACTTGTCCGGCAAGACGTTTGACGCAACACCCCAAGCCTGTTGGATTTGGTCGTTGGTCGAGAACGTGGTCATCTCATTGAGATTCTGGGCAGCCTTTGCCCAAGCGACTTCTGGCGTATCCCATTCCCGATCCAGCGGGTCAATCGGCTGGCACATGCGGCGAAATTCTGGGACGGTTGGCGGCCAGTCATGGCGCATCAGGGCATTCACGCCACAGGCCAACTCAGCACCGGTTAGACCTTGCAAGCCATCGGCAAAGGTTTCAGCGAGCATCTGGGGATCAACACCCGACCACTGTTGGTCAAACTTGCGACCGTAGAGCGCACGCATCTTGGCGATCAGGCGGGTGACGTTTTGAGGGGTAAGATTAACCATGGCGCAATGCTCCGAATGGGATCACGTTTTCAGGATTGATGGTCTTTGGGCGTGGGTTTTCCGATTCGCTAAAGAATCCGCCCCACTTCTCGTTTTGCTGCTGCTGCCAGCTCGATTGGCTGACTTGCTGGGTTTTGGATTTGTTGCGATTGGCTAACCAGTCCGCCTTCACGCCTTGCCAGTTGGCGACCATCGCTTCGGCTAGTGCATCGTCTGGGCTGTAACCGTGTGCGGCCGCCTTGGTGATCTCAGTAACGATCCGATCCCAAGCGGTTTCGGTGAGAGGTGCTTTTTTCGCTTTGCGGTAGGCCAGAAAATCACGGGCAACCGTTTCGGATAATTCAGGCAGTGACGTGATCATCACCTTTGTAGTGATACCGACTTTTTCCGACTTCGGTTTTTGAGTTGGTGACGGTGCTGGTTGCTCGGTTTCCTCGTGTGCGATAACACTGGGGGTTAATTGGGGGTTAATTGATGGTTTATGGGGGTTAGTGTGTCGCTCTGACACTGGTATGGTGTCACTCTGACACTGGTATGGTGTCACTCTGACACTGGTGGGGTGTCTGTCTGACACGGGTTTCACTGTGACACCAGTGTCACTCTGACACTGGTCTGAGTATGATTCTGGGGTCACGGTGTAGGTGGTATGACGGCCATTTTCACGATTGGCCACGACCACCCCACAACTTTCCAGCGTGGTAATAGCGCGGATCACAGTGCTGCGTGAACAGCCGGTTTCATCCGCAATCGTGTCAATGGATGGGTACGCATAGCCCTTGTCGTCGGCGATGTCAGCAATCACCCACAGCACCGCTTTGGCTGGGTTCTTGATCGGCAGTCGACGGATTTGATTTACGATGATATGGCTCACGCTGCATCTCCATATGTACTGGTTGGCTTGCGGTTGCTGATAGTGATCATTGCAAGGCTGCTGACAGCGTTAAAATCAGGATTGGCCTCAACAAACGCATCAAAGTTCTCTCTGACGCGCTGGATGATGGTTCTGGGCGACAGCATGACTTCA
Source organism: Moraxellaceae bacterium (assembly GCA_049301135.1). Lineage (GTDB taxonomy): Bacteria > Pseudomonadota > Gammaproteobacteria > Pseudomonadales > Moraxellaceae > JAYXXU01. The sequence goes on from JBAQKP010000058.1 coordinate 8,977, forward strand.
GGACGAAAATTCACAGAACGCTCGCCAGTCTGGTTGTCGTCGTCATAGCCGTAAAACGTCAACGTGAACGACCACCAGCCCTTTACATTCCATCGCCAGTAATCCTTGGCGATGCAGGTCTTGCCGTCATCTTCCAAGTCGCCTTGGGTGATCTCGTAGAAGTCGGCAGCAGGATCAAAAAGATCATCCGGCTTAAACCACATGCGCTTGACCACCAGCTTTGGCGGTTGATTCGCTTTTTTGCTGGCGCGGCGTTGGGATGTTTTGCTCATACCAGCACCCCCAGCGTGACAGCCACAAACATGACCAGCAGCAGCACAGCGGCAGTGCGTTCGGCTTCCGCTTTGTGCAGCATGTATTCGAGATTGGACTTTTCCATGGCGGCAGCAGCGCGGTTCAGTTCGGCCTGTTTTTGGCACGCAACCAATTGGTCGGCAATCTTCTGAGCATCGGTCAACTGCTGCGACTTGCGGCGGCAACTTGCGAAGGTCTGGGCAACTTCAAATGCGTCAGACTCGGCGCGATCCATTGCCAGTTGTTCGATCTGTTCGAAAGATGCTGGGGCGTGGTCGTGGGTTGTGATGTGTTTCATGCTGCAATTCCTTTTGCGATAACAATGGCGAGTACGACAACCAGCAAGGCCAGTGCGTAAGATGTGCGTTTCCACATGGTTATGGCCGATGCACCCTTGTCCATCACCTCGCTGAAATAGGCGATTTCCCCTGTTGCCTTCTCTACTACCGACATGCTTTTTTCGAGAGTCGAGCGCAGCATTTTGTTTTCATCCGCCAAGTTTTTTTTGATCTGCCAGTTGCTCACAAGGCATTCACGATGAAACTTAACGGCAGCCCGCAGTTCTTCGCGCAGTTGTTCGGCGTTCATGGTGTCGATGTGTGCCAGATCGTCATGGTTGTTGGTGTTCATGCTGCCACCTCACCAAACAGAGCCACGATGTCCACGCCATACACGGCCAACCATGCTTGTGCTGGGTAAGTGTTGACCTTGCCCCAACGGTCATCATGTGCCTTGACCTGTGGCAGATCGTTTTTAGTGCAATAGGCTTTGAGCGGATGCCATGCGTAACTTGCACCCGTGGCGTTTTGGACAGCCAGAATTGACGCATGGTTGATGCAGCGGCCTAACTTGGCTTCGATTGCCTTTTTCTCGCGCATGGCCTGAGCAGCGGTATTCATCGCTGTGGCTTCACGCTTGCTACCGATCTGGGCTTTGGTGGCGATTGCATGGTCACGTTCGGCAATGGCTTGCAGGCGGCCTTGTTCGGCTTGCATAGCCATTTGCAGGATTTCGAGCGTTGTCAGTTGAGCCGGTGCTTTGAGTTGAGCAGCTTCGAGTTCTTGCCAGCGGTCAACGACTGCGGCGGTAAACTCTGGGGATAGACGGGCGACGACAACTAGGCTGTCGCGCTTGTTCAGCAGGAAGCACTTGTAAGTGTTGCCGCGATGCTCAAA
>JBAQKP010000059.1:0-2028 GCA_049301135.1 Moraxellaceae bacterium
ACTATGTCCTCACCTTATCCGTACACCATGCAGCCTGTCCCATACGAGCTTTCCGTGGCCGAACAGCACGACGCACAACTCAGCCTATGGCGGGCGGGCAATCATATCCCGCGCAAAGTATGGATTATTGTCGCGTTGGTGGCCTTGTCAGGGATTGCAGGCATTTATTGGTTTAAAGGTTACTCAACGATTTTTTTCTGGCTGCTGCTGATCGGTGCGATCATTTATATCAGTGTGCGGATTTTTGCGATTGAATGGTATGTCAAACGTCAAATCGCCAAACAAGTCCTAGAGCCACTCAGTGGCATTAAAATCGGTGTACAGCCGCAAGGATTGGTGATGGTGCAAAAGATCCCTGCCAACTTTAAAGCCCCCAAAGGCATGGCAATGCCACCGGCAGGACAAGAAGCACGCGGCGTAATCGGCTGGAAAGAATTTACCGAATGGCGCGAAACCGAGCAGTATTTGTACCTGTTTTACAAGGTCAAAGGTCAGCAAGGCACGCAAATCATCCCGAAGCGCATGGCGGCACAGAAATTTCCGATTGACACCATTCGTAAGCATTTACTTGAAAGCGTTGGCGCAGCCAAAACCGACTAATTCAGCTGATGGCTCGGCTTACTGAGCCACCGGCCACGGTGCACCTTTAAGTTCGACCGTGTTGCCTTCAGGGTCTTCGACATAGATCGACGGCCCACGCCCTTCCGCCCCAAAGCGTGACTCGACCGAACCAGCTTTAACGCCTTTTTCCGCCAAAAACTGCTGGATCGCATCCGCATCAAACGGCTCAACCCGTAAACAGACATGATCCATGTTGTGCTTGCGATCCGGTTCTGGCGCATCATTGCCTTTTTGACCCAAGAGTCCTGTCACCGGTACAAGGTCAATCAAAGACGACCCCGCGCGTAACTGGTACAGGCCAACGTCGAGCTCTTCGCGCTCAATCGTGCAGCCGAGTACGTCCATATAAAACGCCTTCATCACCGCCAAATCTCTGACCCGAATCACCACATGGTCAATTTCACGAATCTTAATCACGCCGTTCCCCTGTCTCATCACGCTGCACAGATAGCCCGCTCAGACTACCCAAACGCTTATCCGCCAGACTAGGCTGTTGATGTGTTGTTATGCTGCGTTTTGTTAGCAGCCGATCCATTGATCCAATTGCTGCGCCAGTTGCTGCTGGGTCATCGGAAACGCCAGCCAGTGATCAATACCCCACTCATAGCCACGAGCTTGATCAATCGGCACGCCTTGTTGCACCACGCGAATCACCACCACATGCTGATGAAGCACATGATGACGCAGTTGGTTCAGCATTTTTTTGACCGCGACATCCGGCACATGCACACAGATGACCAAGCCATCAATCGGCGTTGAACGGCACAAGCGCAACACCTGCTCAATCGACTTGGCGCGCTGTACCGTCACCCCGACATTTTCGAGCAACTGGCACAACTCACCGGCCAGACCCGTTTCGTACACCAGCATCTGGCGGCCGGATAAACTATCGGACTGATGCACTTGCTGCCAGCGGCGCAATGGAATCCGAAACTGAAACTGACTGCCTTGCTGCGGCTGACTGGTCACGCGTAGTGCACCGCCCATGATCTGGGTCAAACGCTGCGCCAACGCCAGCCCGACGCCCGCGCCTTCGTGTTGGCGGTTGTGACTGCTGTCGGCTTGAAAAAACGGCTTAAAAATATCCTGCTGGATATTTGGCTCGATGCCGATGCCGGTATCAGACACCTCACAAATCCACGCCACCATTTGGTTACTTTGCTGCTCAGTACGCGCACTGATCTGCACATGCCCCTGATCGGTAAACTTAAAGGCATTGTCCAGCAGCACCCGCAGGATCTGATGAATTTTGCTCACATCGGCGTGCAGCAACAACATCGCATGCTGAATATCCAACTCCAGCGGCAACTGCTGGGCAAAGGCGATTTTTTGGTATTCTTCGACCAAATCGGTCAGCAACTGTACCGGATCAAATACCTCGTGCCGCACCGCGACCCGACCTTGCTC
>JBAQKP010000060.1:0-2280 GCA_049301135.1 Moraxellaceae bacterium
TACAGCATGGTGTGGGGCATTGGTGTGGCGCTGGGGTCATTTTTGGCCGGTTGGTATTGGGATCAGTTTGGTGGGTCGATGATGTTTTATGCGGCGGCGTTGCTGTCATTGTTGGCGGCGTTGTTGATGGGGCTGTCGGTGTGGCACACGCCGCAGCTCGCCATGCCGCAGTTTGGTACGCCCAAAATCCCCAAATCAGATGACCCCGTCAAACCGGAACAGACTTGACCTGACTGCCAAAGCATTGCAAGCTCAAGCCATGCAATTCTGCGGACGAAAGGGAAGCGACAACACATGCGATTCAAGCGAGTAGCCCTCGGTGCTGTATTAAGCGTGGTCGGTAGTGTGGTCAGCGTTGCGTTGATGAGTGGCGTGGTGGTGGCGGCTGAACCTGCACCCTCGACCATACAGGTGGTGACGCGGCCACTGATTGCCGGACTCTGGGCGATGCCGATCACTGCAAAAGGCTGCACCGAATATTATAATTTTAAAGAGAACGGTGAATTTTTTATCCGCAGTGCGGGTGAGCGAGTCACCGGAAAATATGAGTATGAATTGCCCGAGTTAGGCGAACAGAAGCTGCCATTGCTGACCATTCGGATTAAGTACGATAACTTGGTCACCGATTGTGCGGGCAGTGCGGTCGATCAAACCAATGACGTGCAGCAGCAGTTTATCAAATGGTCAACCCCACCGCACCAGATTCAGTTTTGTAGTACGGTGGATGGCTCGCGCTGTGAAGTCACCTTGGCCAAAGTGCTGCCGTGATGACGCTGAAAAATCGCAGCGAACCCAGATGATCTCAACAAAGCCCGAAAGGCGAGTGTCGAGACTTTGTCTGCTGTGCGTTTGGTTAAGCTGGCGTGGGTTTGCTATCAGTCACGTCGGCCAGTAGATGTTTTTCTAAATAATGAATATCGACCGCGCTGTCACAAAACTTTGCATCTTCCAAAATCACCTGTCGATGCAAGGGGATGTTGGTTTTGATGCCTTCGATAATGGTCTCGTCGAGTGCTTGCTTCAGACGTTCGATGGCCTTCGAGCGGCTGCGGGCATGCACGATGAGCTTGCCGATCAGTGAGTCATAATACGACGGGATGCTGTAACCACTGTACAGATGCGAGTCCATCCGCACGCCCATGCCACCCGCCGGATGATACAGCGTGACCAGCCCTGGTGACGGCGCAAAACTGCGCGGATCTTCTGCATTGATGCGGCATTCAATCGCATGGCCAAATACCCGAATATCCGACTGCTGTAGATTCAGTCCCAGACCAGCGGCAATCCGTAACTGTTGCTCAATGATATCGACGCCAGTAATCATCTCAGTGACCGGATGTTCGACCTGTACGCGGGTGTTCATTTCAATAAAGAAAAACTCGCCATCCTCAAACAAAAACTCAAACGTTCCTGCACCGCGATACTGAATCAACTGACAGGCACGCACACAGGCGGCTAAAATCTCTTGGCGGGCGGCTTCGGGCAGATCTGGCGCGGGCGCTTCTTCGAGCACTTTTTGGTGGCGGCGTTGCAGCGAACAATCGCGATCATACAGATGGATGGCATGGCCTTCGCCATCGGCCAGCACTTGGACTTCGACATGGCGTGGCTTTTGTAAAAAGCGCTCCATATACACCGTGTCATCGCCGAACCATAACTCGGCTTCACGTTGTGCCGTTTGTACCGATTCGAGCAAGTTTTCAATGCGGCTGACGATCTTCATGCCCCGACCACCGCCACCGGATGCGGCTTTGACGATCAGCGGAAAGCCAATATTTTTGGCTTCAGCGGTGGCGTTGCTGGTGGTGACGGCGCGACTCGAACCCGGTACGGTCGGTACACCGGCTTTTTGCATGGCGTGAATCGCAGAGACTTTATTGCCCATCAGACGGATATGTTCAGGACGTGGGCCAATAAAAATAAATCCGGCGTTTTCGACTGCTTCGGCAAACTCGGCGTTTTCCGATAAAAACCCATACCCCGGATGAATCGCATCCGCGCCAGTCAGTTCGGCAGCGGTCAGAATCGCGCCAATATTCAAATAACTGTCCGCCGATGCACCCGGCCCAATACAGACCGCCTCATCGACGAAGCGCAAATGCATCAGTTCGGCATCAGCGGTCGAGTAGACGCCGACGGTTTGAATGCCCAAGGTACGACAAGCGCGGGTAATCCGTAGGGCGATTTCACCTCGATTGGCGATCAGAACTTTTTTTAGCATGGAAGCACTCAACAATCAGTCAACAGTCAGTCAAGCTCAACGGGCAGGCGGGACAATAC
>JBAQKP010000061.1:0-8588 GCA_049301135.1 Moraxellaceae bacterium
ACCAATTACTTGATTTTGGCTTCTTTAAACACAACGTGCTGACGGATCACAGGATCAAATTTTTTGATCTCCATTTTCTCAGGCTTAGTACGTTTGTTTTTGGTGGTGGTATAGAAATAACCAGTACCGGCGCTCGAAACGAGGCGAATCTTGTCACGCATGGCTCAAGCTCCTTAGATTTTTTGACCTTGGGCACGCATGTCGCTAACGACCTTGTCGATACCCAGCTTGTCGATGATACGCATTCCTTTACAGGTCAGACGAATGCGCACAAAACGCTTTTCGCTTTCCATCCAGAAACGATGATAGTGCAGGTTCGGCTCGAACCGGCGTTTGGTTTTGTTATTGGCGTGCGACACGTTGTTGCCAACGAGTGGACGCTTGCCGGTAACTTGGCAAACCTTGGACATGGTGAACTCCACTGGGACGGTCTTGACCATTTACAAAACCGGCCGCCACAAAGAAATGGATTGATTAAAATCAAGGGGCGTTTTATACCAGAAAAACGCCCCCCGAACAAGCCTAAATCGTAGCAGACTACGCGAAGCCTGTGAACCAAGCGAGTTGGACTAGCGTAATACCGCCTTAAACATAATTTTATGAATCGGCTTGTTAAACGGTGGCAAGATCATGCGCAGAGCATAAAAACGTGGTTTGACCATCACGGAGCGCGCATGGCTCATGGTCAAGAAGCCCTCGTGACCGTGATATTTGCCCATGCCAGATGCACCGATGCCACCAAACGGCAGATCATCTTGCGCGACGTGCGTGATCACCGCATTCACCCCAAAGTGACCGGAATGGGTCTGGCGCGACAGTTGTTCGGCGCGACGATCATCGTAGTCAAAATAGTAAAACGCTAGCGGGCGTGGCCGATCATTCACATACTCAATCGCTTGTTCGATCTGATCATATTCATGAATCACCAGCAGCGGGCCAAATAGCTCTTCTTGGCAAACCAGCATGTCTTGGGTAGCGTTTACGATCAAAGTCGGCGCGATCTTGCGAGTGCCATCGAGATTCTCACCGGCTGGATTCAGTTCGATGATTTCTGCACCGAGTTCGCGCGCATCATCGAGGTAGCGTTGCAAGCGACTGTATTGTTTGTCATTCACGATGCTGGTGTAGTCAGGATTGTTGCGCAGGGTCGGATAGGTACGGCTGACCATGTGGCGCATCTGCGCGACGAAGGCTTTGGTTTTGCCTTTGGGCAAGAAAATATAATCTGGCGCAACACAGGTTTGTCCAGCGTTCCACAGCTTGCCAAAGGTCATCCGCTCTGCAACATCTTGCAGTGGGGCGGAGCTATGCACCACCACTGGCGATTTGCCGCCGAGTTCTAGCAGGACTGGCACGAGATTTTCTGCGGCGGCGGCCATCACGGTTTTGCCAACACTGGTTGAGCCGGTGAAGGTGATTTGATCAAATGGCAAGCGACAAAATGCATCCGAAATTGCACCACCACCGTTTATCACTGCGACGATTTCGGCCGGAAATACTTCCGCCAATGCACGCTCAATCACTTTGCCAAAACGTGGTGAAGCACTGGAAATTTTGAGCATGGCATGATTACCAGCCGCCAGCGCGCAGATCAGTGGGCCAACGGATAAAATCAGCGGATAGTTCCACGGTGCCATGATGCCAATCACACCGAGTGGCTGATACTGTACCCAGCCTTTGGCCGGTTGGTGCAGTGCACTGATGTGGCGCTTGGAGCTTTTCATCCATTTGCCAAGATTTTTGCTGTTATAGCTGATGTGGTCGAGACAGGTCATGATCTCGCCGATCTTGGTTTCATGAATCGACCGATTGCCAAAGTCATCGCTGATCGCTTGGCAGATCTCTTCTTGGTATTTGACCAGTGTTTTGCGCAGTCGCGCCAGTCGCTCTAGCCGCTCAGACAGCGTCGCGGCTGGATTTTGGCGATAAGCGGTTTTTTGTACGGCTAGCACGTCGTGCATCCGTTGCAGCTCTGGTGGTAGGCTGGTTTGCGTGGTTTGAAGAATGCTGTTCATATCAGCTCATCACATATTCGGTCAACGTTATAGTGATTTTTAGAGTAAATGCTCTAAGTTGTCAACTTGTTTTACGCTTAATAGACTGTAGGATGGTGATGTCCTTAAATCATGGAACGGTAGCCTGATGAAAAATCCCATGAAAACGCGCGATCGCATTTTGTATACCAGCTTGCAATTGTTTAATGAGCGCGGTGAGCGTGCGGTCACCACCAATCATATCGCGGCAGAGTTGGGCATCAGTCCGGGCAATTTGTACTATCACTTTCGCAATAAGACTGAAATCATCAGTGAGTTGCTGGAGCAATATCAGCACGATATTTTAGAGTTATTGGTGGTGCCGACTGACCGTCCGCTAACCACGGTGGATAAGCTGGGTTATTTTCATGCGCTGAGTAGTCAGTTTTGGCGGTTTCGGTTTTTACATCGGGATATCCATCATTTGATTGAGGCGAGCGATGATCTGCGCCGGCGCTATCCGATTTTTTCGCGCCAAGTGATGCAGCATGGTCGGGCAATTTATGAGGGCTTTGTGGCGGCCGATCTGATGCATGCCACACGGCCTGAAATCGAAGCATTGATTATCAATGTTTGGATTGTGTTGACCAATTGGTCAAATTTTTTGTTTATGTCTGGACACTTGTCGCGGGCAGATCATATGGATGAGCGCTGGCTGAAGCAGGGCTTGCGACAGATGGTGTTTTTGGAGGGGCCCTATCTGACACCCGAAGGCCGAGCGGTCTACGATCAGCTGCTTGAAACTTATGGTGAGGCCAATTGGTTTGATGACTAAATCGTACGGCCACAAGCTATGTAAACTTTGCGTTGGCTAGATTGCCAAGTTGCATGAAGTCAAGTAAAGTCTGGTAAGGCTCGGCGGCACAAGCGTCGTACAAAGGATTCAATTTTTAACAGTGGGTTTTTGAGGTCATAACAATCATGGATTTTAACACTGATTTGGGACAAGCAACCAAGCTCGGCGCACGTTTAACCGTATTGGCGATGGCCGTTGCACTGGCCGCCTGTGGCGGCGGCGGGGCGTCTGATGCAGTCAAACCACCCGCTAATAATGGCGGCGGAGCTAATCAACCTGCTGCCAGTCAATACGCACTCACCTTGTCTACCGATAAACCATCGCTGAAAATCAGTGGAGATACAGTCACTATCACTGCGACTGCCCTAGAAAAAATTGGTGGTGGGCGGGTCGCTGGTCAAAATGTACAACTAGTTTTACCAGACGCTATTAAAAATGGTTTGAGTATTGCAGGTGCATCCAAAGTTGAAACCAATGAGTCAGGCCAAGCCGTATTTGTACTACAGCTAACTGCAAATAGTAGCGTTGAACAGCAAGCGTTGCTCACGAAAGGACTGGATCTTGAGGTAATACTGATTGAGGCGAATGGTGCCGAAGTACGCCAGCGCACTGTCTTAAATGTCGTCCAGCCCGGCACGCAGATTAGCGCATTTAATCTGGATATATTTACGGATAAACAGGTTGCTAATGTCAACGGGGATACAATCGCGGTAACTTTACGTGTCAGCGATAGCAATACTGGTGGCGTTGCAAATCAACGCGTTATTTTAGCGATTCCAAACGGTTTACGTGGCGTGCTGATTGATGGCACATCCGAGTCAGTTACTGACAGCGTGGGGAATGCGGTATTTACTGTTAAAATTGCAGAGAAGCTAACCGCAGCAGAGATTGCCGAGTTGCTCAAAGGCATCTCATTGGTTGCTCGGTTGATCGACAATACAGGTGCAGAGAAACTTCAAAATCGTCTGCTGACAGCAGTGCGTCCAACAGCACAGTACAATTTGTCGATCCAAAGCAGTGCACCAACCCTAAATGTGTTTGGTGACGAACTAACGTTGAGTGTACAGGCGTCTGCGCTCTCCGGTGCAAGTGTCGCGGATCAATCGGTCACAGTGGCCTTGGCCACTGGTACGCCCGCTGGTGTGCAAATAGATGGAAATACGACTGTGCTGACCAATGCTCAAGGCATTGCTCAATTTAATCTTAAACTAGTTGCAGGTTTGTCACAGCAAGCGATTGACATGTTATTGAGCAGTCCGATCGCGGTTGGTGCGACTTTAACGGAGCGTACAGGTGCTCAGGTATCGGCAAGTTTGCCGCTGTCGGTGACACGGCCAGCAGTGCAAAATAAAATTCGACTAGATGTCACCAAAGATGTGTTAGTTGCGACTGGCGATACTATGCAAGTCATCGCGACGGTATTGGATAAAAACAACGGTGCCGTTGAGGCACAACGTGTGACACTAAATCTAGAAGCCACGAATGGTGTCGCAATTGAAGGTGCTGCTACAATTCAAACAGATGACAAGGGTTTGGCGGTATTTAACGTTCGTTTAAATGAGCGGCTATCAACCGCCGAGCGTGAAGCTTTAGTGAGTTCTGGCATTAAAGTAACCGCAACTTTGGTGGAGAGCAGTGGAGCTTCTATTTCCACCCCGACACAAGCGATCAGTGTGCGCCAATCGGGTACTAACCCTGTACAAAGCAGTTTGAGTTTAGCGTTACGTTTAAGTCGGCCACAAATCAACATTCTTGGCGACCAAGTAGAAGTGACTGTTCTTGCTAGCACTCCGCAAGGTATTGCAGCAGCAGGCCAAGCTGTGACGATTGGATTGCCTGCTTTAGCAGGGCTTACACTGACTGGTTCGCCAACGGTCACCACTAATACAACTGGACAGGCTACCTTTAGTTTGACGCTCAGTAGTACGCTGTCAACAGCTGAGCGCACTGCGTTGCTTAGCAATGGTTTACCTGTCGCCGCAACATTGGTCGAAGCAAATGGTGCAACCAAAACGATCAACCAAACGATTGCTGCATTTGAGCCGACCTCCAGCTATCAGTTGTCCTTAGTGAGCAGTGCTAGCCCGCTCAACGTACGGGGTGATACGGCTACTGTGAGACTCCAAGTGCTTGATCAAGACTTGCGTGCTGTTGCAAACCGTCCGGTGAAGGTATGGCTGTCTTCGGCCAATAACAGTGCTAACCTATTGAGCCTGAATGGCCAGCCAGCCAATTTGTTGGTCGATATTGAGACCAATACGCAAGGGATTGCGGAGTATCAAGTCGTGATCCCTGCAGGTTTAGCGCCTGCACAGCGCAACAGTCTGCTGCAAGGTGTGAGTGCCAATGCGATTGTAATTGAGCAAAGTGGTGCGCGCAGTGTCCTGACGCAGCTGCTGTCGGCTGCTGAGCCAACCAGCAGTCTTGTACTGGGTTTACAAGCTAATAAAGCTTCAATTAATGCAGCAACCAGTGACAGCTTTGATGTGATGGTGAGTCTGCGTGATGCCGAAAATCGTGCGGTATCTGGTCAGCAACTGAGCTTCGCACTGTCAGATATTGCTCGGCAACTAGGCGTCACAGTAGCTGCCGATACTGCCAGCACTGATGTTAATGGTGCAGCGAAATTTACAGTCACCACTCCAGCGAGTCTTGATGTGGCAGCGCTAAACGGTCTATTGAGCTATGCTGTTTCGCTCAGTGCGGCCAATGGGGCGATTGTTACTCAGACTGGTATGATGGCTGTTGTACAACCAACAGCACGTTATTCTCTGCGCCTAAATGCGGATAAAATTGTTAAAACGTCTGGTGATACTTTCAAGGTGTTTGCACAGGCGGTAGATGATGCTGGTAATGCAATCGCCAACCAGCGTGTGCAGCTTCTAGTTAATGATCCAATTCGCACAGGGGTGACCGTTACAGGCGTTGCTGAGATGATGACGGATGCGAATGGTCTTGCCGTATTTGATTTGACGCTGACGCCAGGCGCAAACGTAGACCAGACATTACTATCCAACGGAATTAGCTTAAGTGCACGTTTAACTGAGGATACGGGTATTCAGTCGCGTCAAGCTCTGATTGTGCCGGTCGATACGTTGAATACCACGGGTCAGTACCGATTATCTTGGACACAGTCAAAAGCAGCATTTACTGGTTTTGGTGACGAAATTGCGGTGACGTATCGTGTAACCGATGCCAATGGTGGGGTGCTGGCTGGTGTGCCAGTTGCATTGCGAATTGAAGATGCCTTGATTGCTGGTGCCACTTTGACAACCTCATCCCGCTTGGTGACTGATGCGGATGGTTTGGTGACAACCACGGTACGTCTCACCGGTCGCGATTTGGATGCAGTGATTGGTAGTAATACGGTGACACTGATTGCTGAGGTACAGGCAGCAAGCTTTAACGCCCAAGGTGCACCAACGGTTACCACACTGGCGAGCCAAAACATTTCCCTGTCAAAAGGCGATGGTGCAGACTTTACACTAGAAACGAGTCTATCGGTGATGCGGGCGGGTGAGTCAACTGTATTGACTGCGAAGCTGATTGATTCCGACGGAATGCCTGTTGCAGGTGCGCCAGTCGAGTTTATTGATGAAGTAACAGGGGCGGCATTTGTACTGGGCACGTTAACCACCGGTATAGATGGTACAGTGCAAGCTCGTTTAGCGTTCAGTCAGCTATCTTTTGATGCAAGTGGACGAGCCCGTATCTCTGCTGTGGTTCGCGGCAGCGCCTCTCAGTTAAGAGTTGACGAGGCCATTGAGATTGTATCGGCCAGTGATGCGTCATTTAGTTTTGTTAGCCTGCCGAACGATGTGAGCAGCGTGGATACAGCGATTCCAGTGACGTTGCGAGTTCGAGCACCGACTGCAACAGCCTTGAACGGCGAGCTGGTATTCAATACCTCTTTAGGCCGTGTTTCTACGAGTCCCAATGTTGCGCCGATATCAAATCAGGTTAGAGTGTTATTAGATGGCACGGCAACGGGAACTGAGGGTAGTCTTAGTTATCGTGATGTAACAGTTTTTGTGTCCTCAAGCTTCCCTGGTGTAGCGGTATTGAATGCGACCTACCAGCGTGCCAATCAGCCGATTGACCGCGTGGCTGCAGACATTCGTTTACGCGCTGTAGTACCAGCCAAATTGATGCTACAAGCTGATCAAACTGTTTTGGTGCCCAATCAGTCCACGCGTATTGTTGCGATCGTCAAAGATGCCAACGACTCACCTGTTAGTGGTGCAGTGGTGCGCTTTGAACGCTTGGTTGATACTTCTGCTGGGCGTTTGTCTTCATCAACCGCAATCACCAACGATGCAGGGGTTGCCACTGTGACATACACAGCAGGCACGAGTGCGCCTTTAGACCGTGTTGAGGTGAATGCAATAGTCGAGTCCGACCCTTCAATCCGACCACAGCCTGGCATGCTCACTCTGACTGTCGCACAACAAGCTGCCTATATCACTGTCGGTAATAGTGACCGTCTGCGAGCCTCGGACGACAATATTTACTATTACCATCCGTATTCTATGGCGGTAGTTGATGGCAGTGGCCGGCCTGTTCCGAATCAGGCCGTTTCTGTGCAGTTGTTTGCAACAGAATTTGCCAAGGGTTTTTGGCAAACCGTCTCTGTTGTTCAGCCAAACGGTACCATATTTAACAATTGGCAGCGTTTTAACTATCAGGAGTGTGATACAGAGGATCAAAACCGTAACTTCACACTCGATAGCGGTGAAGATCGTAATGGGAATGGCCGAATTGAAGTAGCCAATCCGGTTGCCATCATCGCAGATAACGATATTCCAGCAGATGCAAATGGTGTGGTTACCTTTGTCACCGATGCTGAGGGTAAATTTGATTTTGAGGTACGTTATCCGAAGATCTACTCACAGTGGATGCGTGTCGAAATGAAAGCGACCACTCGAGTCTTTGGCAGCGAGCTTGCATCTGTGACTGTGCAGGGACTACCTGTTCTTGCGGATGATGTGACTATAGGCGATAACGCCACACGACCTAACATTGAGAGTCCTTTTGGGACGGTGGCAAGCTGTAACTCACCTGACTAACTGCTGACGCATAAAAAATCCCTCAACGTGAGGGATTTTTTATATATGAAGCAAAACTTTAAAATTTATAACGCACACCAACATTCACTGCGAAAATATCGCTGTCATAGCTCATGATTTCTGCGCCAAGCCCAACGTTTTGGCTGGTCATCATGATCACACCAACACCGGCTGAAAATGCGGTGCCATAGGCATTGCTGCGGTTACCGTTGCCTTCACTTTCGTAGTCAGCATAGTTTGCACCAATCAGCGCATACGCCGTGAGTTGATCATTGAGTGCCATTTTGGGGCGTAGATACAGGCCATAGCTGCCACGGTTTTTCAGCGTGCGCTTTTCAGAGATACCTGTGGTCGCGTCAGTCAGCACATATTCATCATCGGTCACACCGTAAGAATATTGCGCTTCGACACCAATATATTTGCTAATGTCTGTCCCTGCACGTACCAATACACTGCCGATTTTAACCGATGGATCAGTGTCCACTTCGGCGTGTTGATAATCTAGGCCGATATACGGTTGTTCTGGCTGTTGCATAAAGCTTTGGAAGTCAGCATGTGCGGCGTTGCTGGCCACGACAACAGTGGCGAGTGCCAAGAGGGTCTTTTTCATTACAAAATCCTTGGTTGTTGGTCATACAGTCAGTACGCGGACAGGACAGTGTTGACCTGTTGTTCTATCCGGTCGCTTTGGCA
>JBAQKP010000062.1:0-7604 GCA_049301135.1 Moraxellaceae bacterium
CAGTTGGGACAGCGTGTCCCGCTCAAGGTCACTGATCGCTGGTTATTGCTGGCGACGGTGGGGGAACAGCCGTTTTGTCTGGCAGCAGAGTGGGATGGACAACAACTCGAAGGGCTGACCGTGTGGCAACAGGAGCAAATGCTATGTCTGGGTTAACAGCGTCTGAGTCAAATACAGTTCAACCAAATCCGTTAAACGCCAGTCAGTTTAGTCAAGCGCTGTCGATTCAAACTGTACTCGGGACACGACGGCCAGCCAAGCCGTTGCCTGTTGATGCTGAGCTTGAAGCGTTTGTGGCACAGCTATCTGCACAATCGCCTGAACCTTCTGCCGAACAACGCTTACTGACAATATTAGCAGCGTGGTCGGTATATGGTCGTGCCGGTCAGCAGGTTGCACAGCAAGCCGTCCCCCCGTCCATTGAATCATTGACTGATGCTTTACTTGAACAGCCGATGCCCGAACGTTTACAACGGTTGTTGTCTAATTGTTTGGCCGATCAATCCAGTTTGCTGCTCGCCGGTTGGCGACAGGCGGCGCTGCAATGCGGCGGCGTGTTGCAGGCGCAAGCCTTGCTGGTCGCGCTGAATGCTGGTCGGCAGCAGGTTGCGTTACGCACCATATTGGGCGCGCATTTGGGACAGCGCGCGCAATTGCTGGCCAGTCGTCAGCCCGATTGGGTGTGGGCGAGTGGTGTGACGAGTCCATTACCGCGTGATTTCAGCATACTCGATCCGATCAATGCTGCTATCTGGCAAACCGGCCATGCGTCAACCCGCGAGTTATTATTTCGTCGGATGCGGCAGGCTGATCCAGCACTGGCATTAGCTCACTTGCAGCAGGTGTGGGCAACCGAATCGGCTAATCTACGCCAAGCATTTTTGGGCGTGCTACAGCAGGGCTTGAGTGCTGCGGATGAGTCGTTTTTACAATCGGTGCTAGCGCAAGACCGTAGCCGCGTGGTGCGTGAACAGGCGGTCGGTTTGTTCAGTCAGTTGCCGAATAGTGCGTTTGCAGATCGTCAACGCCAACGCTTTCACCAATGGGTCAGTTGGGATGCCAAAACCAAACAGCCGGTTTTTGCTGAGATTGCAGAGATTGACGCGGAGATGGTGCAGGATGGCTGGAATACGGATGCCAAAGTGCAAGATGGATTAGGCGCAAAAGCCCAAGCGTTATTGCATTTTATCAGTGTGTTGCCGTTAGAGGTGTGGCAGTCGTTTGCGGCATATGGCGAGCCACTCGACTGGCTAAAAAAACTACAAAAATCCGATTGGTACGATGCGGTTTTATTGGGGTTATATCGGGCGACCTGTCAGCAATACAACCGCGATTGGGCGCAGGTGCTTTTATCACATCCGTTTAAATTGAATCAGGCGCAGCGGCACGAGCTTGATCCTGTGCCGTTGCTGTTATTGGTCGATGATGCACAACAACAGGCGTGGTGTCTGGCACAGCTGAAGGCGGCGATTGGTCGTCAGGCGTATCTGTCGCTGCAAGTGTTACAGCGTTTTTGTTTGGCAAAGCTTCAGCAGATGGCGCAGCCGCTACAGGGTTTTTGGTCGGCTGAACTGACTGAGCAGGTGTCGTTGTATGTGATTCAACAGCAAAACTCTAAGCAATATGAGTGCAATATGCTGCAACAGTTGTTGGCGTGTTGTGTGAATTTAGACGATTTGGCGGTGCAGATGTTGGAGCTTTCGCCCGAAGCACGGCAGGCGGAGCAAATCCGGCGGCAGTTGTTGGGCTGTGCGTCATAAATCGTCGCATCACCTGATTTTTTGCATTTGATAGGCTAGGTTTCTGCGTTGGGTTTATTTATGCTTGACGCAGGATTTCAGCAACTGATTGAACATTTTGACCTCAAAATATACGACAAGGACTCGACCATGACTGCCAATCCATCTGTACTCCGCGCCCGTGCTGAACAGCAATTTGCCGACGAACTGACTGCGCTGAAACAACACGACACCCATGCCAAGCCACCACAATGGCAACTGTCCCCGCAAGCAGTGGTGACTTACCTGATCGGCGGCACGCTGCCAGATGGCACAGTGATCAGCGCCAAATACATCGGTAGCCGTCGCCTGATGGAAATCGCCGTCGCCACGCTGGCCACCGATCGGGCATTGTTACTGCTGGGGGTTCCAGGCACTGCAAAATCATGGGTTTCTGAGCACCTGTCCGCCGCGATTTCGGGCAACAGTGGCCTCTTGATTCAAGGCACGGCGGGGACGAGTGAAGACTCGCTACGCTACGGCTGGAACTACGCGATGCTACTGGCCAAAGGGCCAAGCCCTGATGCCTTGGTGAAAAGCCCGATGCTCAACGCCATGCAAACCGGCGCGATTGCGCGTATCGAAGAGCTGACCCGCGTACCGGCGGACGTGCAGGATACCTTGATTACGCTACTGTCCGAAAAAGTGCTGCCTGTGCCGGAGTTAGGCATTGATTTTCAAGCGGTGAAAGGCTTTAACGTGATTGCCACTGCTAACAACCGTGACAAGGGCGTAAACGAATTGTCGTCCGCGCTCAAACGTCGTTTTAACACGGTGATTTTGCCCGCACCTGCCTCGGTGGAAGAAGAAGTCAACATCGTGCAACAACGGGTTGCCGCGCTCGGTCGTAGCCTCGAACTGCCGCCGATCAGTCCGGCTGCTGAGCAGATTCAGCGCTTGGTCACCGTGTTTCGTGAACTGCGCAACGGCGTGACCTTAGACGGCAAACAACAACTGAAAAGCCCCAGCGGCACACTGTCTACCGCCGAAGCGATTTCGGTGATGAGTCATGGTTGGGCGATGGCGGCGCACTTTGGCGACGGTGCGCTGAGTGCGGCCGATCTGGCCGCAGGTTTGCAAGGCGCAGTGCTCAAAGATCCGGTACAAGATCAAGTGCCTTGGCGTGAATACCTCGAAACCGTGGTGAAAGAACGCTCGGGTTGGCAAGACCTGTACCGCGCCTGTCGTGATTTGGATTAATAAATCATTATAAGGACACGCCACATGATTCATCTGATGGGGATTCGTCATCATGGACCGGGCTCAGCGCGTAGCGTGCTGGCGGCCTTGCAACGACTGCAACCCGACTGCATTCTGATCGAAGGGCCGAGCGACGCTGATCCTCTGATCGCCCAGCTCAGCGACCCTGCCTTTCAGCCGCCAGTCGCGCTGATGCTGCATACCCCAATCCAAAAACAGCAACGGCCACAGGCGGTATTTTATCCGTTTGCGGAGTTTTCGCCGGAGTGGCAAGCACTACGCTATGCCGTGCAGCAAGCAGTTGATGTGCGTTTTATCGACCTGCCACAACAGATCCAGTTTGCTTTGGTTAATCAACGTGAACAGCAAGCCGCCGAAGCCGCTGCACAGGCCGAAACACAGTTAGACAACGATGCAGAAACTGACCCAGAAAGTACCGATGCCGAACATTTAGAGTCAACCGATCAACCCAGCCAACATCCAGCGCCGTACCGTGCCGATCCGATTGGACTACTGGCACAAGCCGCAGGCTACCAAGACAGTGAGCGGTTTTGGGAGCATTTGGTTGAGCAACAGCCGCATGCCGGTGATGTGTTTGATTTGCTTGGTGAAGCGATGCAAGCGGTACGCGAGCAGGTCGAAGCCAATTGGACGACCGAACAACGCCAATCTGATGACCCGCACCATGAACAACTGCGCGAGGCGTGGATGCGTAAAAGCCTACGCGAGGCCGAAAAAGCCGGTTTTCAAAACATCGCGGTGATCTGTGGTGCATGGCATGTGCCTGCGTTGCGCGACCTGAAAAATACCCGTAAGGCCGACACAGAATTATTAAAAGGCCTACCCAAAACCAAAACCGAAGCCAGTTGGATCGCGTGGACACACCAACGCTTGGCGCGGGATAGTGGTTATGGCGCAGGGATTGAAGCGGTCGGCTGGTACGCGCATTTGTGGAAGCATTACGCGCGCAACGCTGCACAAAATAGGATTGCCGAACAACAAGGCGGCGTGGTGCAACCGATTGATGCCGAAGCGATTAGCATCGACTGGCTGAGTCAGTTTGCACAGGCATTACGCGCCGATGGGCAGGATGTGTCGAGCGCGCAAGTGATTGATGCGGTGCAATTGATTCAGGCGATGCTGGCCTTGCGTGGCCGCCAGTTGCCGGACTTGGATGATTTGCAGGACGCGATTGTCAGCGTGTTGCATCATGGTCAGCACCTGCCGCAGCCGGTGCTGGATCGTTTGCTACAAGATCAGCGGCTGGGCAGTGTGCCGGAGGGCTGTGCGCAACTGCCGCTGCAACAAGATTTTGCGCAACAGGTGAAACACTTTCGACTCAAACTAGAGGCCGTGCACAAAACTATTGAGCTGGATTTGCGCGTGCCGTTTGATTTGCAAAAAAGCCAGTTTTTACATCAGCTTGATCTGTTGGGTTTGAATTGGGCAAAAAACGATCAGCGCAGTGCGGGGCGTGGCAGCTTTAAAGAAAGCTGGACGCTGTCATGGCAGCCCGAAGACGCGCTACAACTGAACGAAATGGCGATTTGGGGCGCTACAGTATTCGACGCAGCGCGGGCGTGGCTGACCCAGATGAGCCTTGAGGCAACCCAGATTCCACAGTTGGCGGCACGGATTGAGCAAAGCTTACTGGCCGGGCTGGCGCAAGTGTTACCCGATGCGTTGGCGCGGCTGGATGCTTTATCCGCACAGCAGCATGATCCGGTGGTGTTGATCGAAGCACTTGCACCACTGGTCAGCGCAGCACGTTATGGCAGTGTGCGAGCATTTGATACTGCGATGCTAGCGGTGCTGATGCAGCGATTTGTCAGCCGAATCGTGGTCAGCTTGCCGCTACATTGTCAGCAACTGAACGATGATCTGGCTGCCGAGCGGATTCAGCAGTTGGCGCAACTGTTCCGCTTAATTGAACTATCTGATCGTGATGATTTTTTAGCGGCATGGCAACAGCTTTTGACCGATTTATTGGCGCTGAATGACCTGCATGGCCGTTTGGCCGGTTGGTGCTGTCGGATGGCGCGCGAGCAAGAAATTTTAAGCGAAGACGAGGCCAAAACCCGCTTTGCCCGTGCGTTATCGGTCGGCCAAAATCCCGAACACAGCGCGGCATGGTTTGAGGGCTTTATCACCGGTCAGGCGTTGCTGTTGGTGCATGATGATGGGCTGTGGGCGTTGGTAGATCAGTGGCTCCTGAGTCTGCCAGAGGAGCAATTTGTGGCGTTACTGCCATTATTACGGCGCACCACGTCCAGTTTTGCCCAACCGGAACGGCAGCAATTGGCACAACGCGCCAGTCAACAGGCCAGTATCAACAGCACGATCAGCATTCAGAGTGGTTTTGATGCTGCGCGGGCTGCGCCGAGTTTACAGGTGTTGGCACGCTGGTTGAGCTTACCGAAGGATGTCGATGCCGCAGGAGTCGCACCAGTATGAATAACAATCTAACCAACTCTTCAGCCGAGCATATGTCTGAGCGTGAACGGCGTTGGCGTTTGGTGCTGGGTGAAGCACCGGCCAAAACTGAGCAATGGCAAACACTTGATCAACAGATGAACGACGCGCTGGGCATGCTGTATCAGTCGGAAGCGCGTGAACGACGCGGTGAGCTGGGTGCGTCTGCGCCCAAGGTTGCCCGTTGGTTGGGGGATATTCGGCAGTATTTTCCGAGTTCAGTGGTGCGTGTGATGCAGCGTGATGCATTTGAGCGACTGAATTTACAACAGATGTTGCTCGAGCCTGAGCTACTCTCGACCGTGGAAGTCGATGTGCATTTGGTCAGTACTTTGGTCAGCTTAAATCATCTGATGCCG
This sequence comes from Moraxellaceae bacterium, assembly GCA_049301135.1. GTDB lineage: Bacteria > Pseudomonadota > Gammaproteobacteria > Pseudomonadales > Moraxellaceae > JAYXXU01. Next base: position 5,810 of record JBAQKP010000062.1, read on the forward strand.
CAACAGACCAAGCAGACCGCGCGTCTGGTCGTGCGTCAGGTGGTTGAGGAGTTAGAGCGTCGGCTTGGGCAAACCATGCAGCAGGCGATTCGTGGCAGTTTGAACCGTGCTAGTCATAGCCGTCGCCCGAAGCGTCTACAGGATATCAATTGGCCGCGTACTATCCGTGCCAATCTCAAACATTGGCAGGCCGACTATCAGACGATTATTCCGCATGAATTACATGGGCATCCGCGTCAGCAGAGTGCGTTGCGCGACATCGTGCTGTGTGTCGATCAGAGTGGTTCGATGGCCAGTTCGGTCGTGTATGCGAGTATTTTTGCGGCGGTGATGGCGAGTATTCGGGCGGTCAGTACCCAAATGGTGGTGTTTGATACCAGTGTGGTGGATCTGACACCGTTGCTGGCCGATCCAGTTGATGTGATTTTTGGCACACAGTTGGGCGGTGGGACGGATATTGCTCTGGCGTTGGGTTATTGTCGTGAGCAGATCAGCCGACCTGAGCAGACCATTATGATTTTAATCAGTGATTTGTATGAAGGTGGTGATCGTCGGCAGATGCTGAAGCATGTGGCGCATTTGGTGGACAGTGGCGTGCAGTTGATTGCGCTGTTGGCGCTCAGCGACGATGGTGCGCCCGCCTATGATCATCAGCATGCGGAGCAGTTTGCAGCGTTGGGTGTGCCGACTTTTGCCTGTACGCCGGATCAGTTTCCGGAGTTGATGGCGGTGGCGATTGAGCGGCGTGATATTGGGCTGTGGGCGGCGCAGCAGGGGATTGTGAAAGCGGGGTAGTAGTGTTGTATAAAACCAGCCCGTGTATTTTCACCAAAATTCGGCTAGTCTAAACCCAACCTAAATATCACCTACAGGACGTGACCATGTCATATAACTACCAGACCCTTGCCGTCAGCCTTGACCAGCGCGTCTGTACTCTCACCTTAAGCCTACCCGAACAGATGAACGCCTTTACGGTCGAGATGGCCAACGAGCTGGTGGATTTTTTTCAGCGTGCCAGTGACGACGACGCGATTGGCGCGATCGTGGTGACCGGCGCAGGGCGGGCGTTTTGTGCGGGCATGAATCTATCGGTCGGCGGCAATGTATTTGGACTCGATGAAAGCCTACAGCCCAGCCTTGACGATCTCCAGCACCGTGCCGACAAGCCGGATATTTTTACCGGCGTGCGCGATACCGGTGGCCGTGTGGTGCTGTCGATTTTTGACTGCAAAAAACCAGTAATTGGTGCAATTAATGGTGCAGCGGTCGGCGTGGGTGCAACCATGACGCTAGCGATGGACATTCGACTGGCGTCCGAAAAAGCCCGTATCGGCTTTGTATTCGGTAAAATCGGTGTCGTGCCGGAAGCCTGTTCGACGTGGTTTTTGCCACGGATCGTCGGCATTCAGCAGGCGCTGGAGTGGGTGTATAGCGCGGAGATTTTGAGCGCTGCCGACGCGCTGGCCGGTCGCTTGGTCAAGCAAGTCTATCCGGCAGAGGAGCTATTACCCGCTGCACAAGCACTGGCGCATAAGATTATCAGTAACCGCTCGCCGGTGGCGATTGCGTTGGCGCGGCAGATGATGTATCGCAACAGCGCGGCCAGTCATCCACGTGCGGCACATGAAGTGGATTCTTTGGCGATGTTTTATACCAGCATCGAGGACGGCAAAGAAGGCGTGGCGAGTTTCTAGGAAAAGCGAGAGCCAAGCTATCAAAGCAAAGCCTCGCAGATGCCGGATTTTTATCCGTGGTGGTGATGCCATCACCCCAACCTTCTCCCATAGGGTATTTC
>JBAQKP010000063.1:0-7569 GCA_049301135.1 Moraxellaceae bacterium
GCCGACCAACCGCATCCTGACGGACAACGGATTCCAAAGCGCTTTTAAACCGCAACGGCTAAAACTTGCTACACTCTTTGCCACAACCTGCTTGCCACACGCTAAACGGTGCTTTTAGCCTGCTGCCGCCGATATGAGGTCAACCATGCCGAATCTTGCTGAACAATACCAACTGTCGGAACAAGACTATCTGGCCGGTGAGTCGGATAGCCCCATCAAACATGAGTATATTGATGGTGAGGTGTATGCGATGGCAGGCGCGAGTGCCAACCACAACCTGATCACCGGCAATATTCACGGCGAACTGCGCACACACCTCAAAGGTAAGCCGTGTCGGCCATTTGCCTCGGATATGAAAGTAAAAATTGGCTCTCGCTATTTTTATCCGGATGTATTGGTCGATTGTGGCGAGTATGCGGGCGATGATCAGTTTACCGAAACCCCGACATTGATTGTGGAAGTATTGTCCAAATCAACCCGACGCATGGACGAAACCACCAAGCGCAGCAGTTATATGCAGATTGATAGCTTGCAAGAATATCTACTGATTGAACAAGATATTGTCGATGTCGAACTGGTACGCCGCAGCAATGGTTGGCGCTCTGAGCATTTTTTTATGGGGGATCAGTTCACGCTGGAATCGGTCGGGCTGACCTTGAGCGTGGCGGAGATTTATGATCGAGTCAAAAACGCTGATGTGACCGATTGGCTGTTGCAGCAAGCGGCACTGGCCGAAGCGGAAGCCGCTGCAACTCACCCAGCGACAACCAATCAACCATAGCAGACAAAAATCTACACCGCCTCAATGATCTCAAAATCATGGGTGATTTCAACACCACCATCACCGAGCATTTTGCTGGCGGAGCAATATTTTTCAGCCGATAAGTGAATGGCTTTATCGACTTGGTTGGGTTTAACCGCGCGGCCAGTCACCACAAAATGTAGGTGAATCTTGGTAAACACCGCTGGAATCCCATCAAAGCGCTCGGCCTGCAACTCGCAGCGCACATCGGTAATGTCCTGACGGGCTTTTTTGAGGATGGTGACCAGATCAAACGCTGCACAACCACCCAGCCCCATCAAAATCAGCTCCATCGGCCGTGACCCGCGATTTTGGCCACCATATTCTGGCGAGCCATCCATGATCACCTCATGTCCGCTACTGGCGTTTGCTTGAAAAGCGACCCCTTCGAGCCATTTTACCTGTGCTTGCATTGCAACTTCCGTCTGAAAACTTTACATTAAAAAGACAGCCTACCTTAGCCAGACCGCTAGGGCAACAGACACGACTGTCACAGCGAAAGATGGAACGCGCTCGCTGCTGAATATACGCTCACCAATGGATGCAACGCATATGTACCCGACTCGAAGTCTTAGCCGACAACTGCACTTGCCTGCCCATGTTTCGCCGTCGATCAAAATCCTGCTCGATCACGCGCATGTGCGCTCTGTGCCTGCCCGTCACTCGGTGGTACATGCCGGTGACGCCTCGACCTCGCTGTTTTTTTTGCTCAAAGGCTCTGTGTCGATTGTGGTCGAAGAGTCGGAACAACGAGAAATCGTGGTGGCCTATCTGAACGCCGGTGATTTTTTTGGTGAAATGGGCTTGTTTGAGGATCAGCCACACCGTACCGCATGGGTGAAAACCCGTACGCCGTGCGAAATCGCCGAGATCAGCTACGATAAGTTTCATGAAATTTCCAGAGTTTATCCAGATCTGACCTTTGCCGTATTTGCACAGATGTCATTACGCCTTAAAAAAACCACCCGCAAAGTCACTGATTTAGCATTCTTGGATGTGACTGGACGGATTGCGCGCTGCCTACTCGATCTGTCGGCACAACCAGATACGCTCAAGCTGATCGACGGCAAGCAAATTCGTATCACACGGCAAGAGATTGGCCGCTTGGTCGGCTGTTCACGCGAGATGGTGGGACGCGTACTAAAATCGCTGGAGGAGCAGAATATGATTCGCTGCGATGGCAAGGCGATTTTGATTTATGAAAAGGTCTAGGTGTGCTGTCAATATCTTGTTGAAACCGGTGGTAACTCCCTCTCCTTTTTAAGAAGAGGGCTGAGGTTGCCAGATCAACACCACCGATTGGTATCAGTCATCATTCGCTGATTCGATTTTTTTGAGGTCAGGCTTCACTTGGCGTGCTTCGCCTTCGATGATGGTTGGACGGCCGCCTTGAGGGTTGGATGCACCACCAGACATGCCGCCCATCCCACCTGCGCCCATTTGCCGCATGAGCTCTTCCATCATCTTCGGATCAAAACCGCCCGCTGCACCGCCACCCATTGCGCCGCCGCCCATCTGATTCATCATTTGGTTCATCATGGCCTGTTGGCGTTGCTGCATCACTTTCATGACGGCAGCTTGCACTCGTGTACGCACCGCTGGAATCAAAATCAAACCCGCCAACAGATCGGTAAACAGACCCGGGATCAACAACAAAAACCCCACGATGACCTTGGGCAGTGCATCGGTGATTTGTGGGGCAGCAGCAGGATCAATCGCGCCACCCGCTTGCATCTGATGCATTTGTGGCATCACGCTGGCCATGCTGCTGCGGATCATATTTAAGCCGATAAAAATCGCGGCAATCGTCCACAAAAAAATCCACCATCCGCTGATGAATTGTGCCACACCAAACCACAGCAGAATCTCAGCGACAAACAATGCCAGCCCGAGCAAGACAATACCTTTCATGATGCGCCCTTAGTCATCTCAACCGAAGATTTGCAACAGTATAACAGTCTGTTGCGTCCTGTTGTCTGTTGCACACTGTTTGCGATTTCAACAGAAAGCACGTCAGACCTCATGCTTGCTGCATTGCCCGATCAATACTGTGTCACTATATAGGGGCATTGTTTAAAATTGATAGGATCACCTTGATGAGCATGATCATCGGCATCGACCCTGGTTCACGGATGACCGGCTACGGGATTATTGTGTGTGAAGGCAATAAACTGTCATTTGTCGATGCTGGCACGATCCGTACCGAAACCCCCGAAATCCCCGAGCGGATGAAGCGGATTTTTGATGGTTTGACGCGGATTATTCAGTTTCACAAGCCGACTGAAGGCGCGGTTGAGCAAGTGTTTATGGCGGTCAATCCTGATTCTGCACTGAAGCTTGGCCAAGCACGCGGTGCAGCGATTACCGCCTTGGTCAATCAAAACCTCTCAGTCGGCGAATATACTGCTCGCCAAATCAAACAATCGGTGGTCGGGCATGGCGCCGCTGATAAAGAACAAGTACAGATGATGGTGACGCGTCTGCTTGGCCTGACGATCACGCCGCAAGCAGATGCCGCTGACGCGTTGGCCTGTGCGATCTGTCACGCGCATGCCTCGACCAGCATGAATAAGCTATTGCTGGCAGCGGGTGCAGGACGGGGACGCGCCAGTATGTCGCGCGGGCGTGGCCGTTGGCGCTTACCGGCAGAATAGCGCTAATCTAGCCCGTGCCGAATCGCCGTGCCCAACCAACGCAACGGCCATAGAATCAACTCAGCCGGAAACTCAATCAATAGCTCTAGCCATTCCAGCGAACTGTGGTCTTTGCTGCGCCTATCCGGTTCTCTCTGACTCGGCCAAACCCAAGCCGCTAACAAAAATCCACCGACCGCAATCACGACATACAACCAGCTAAAGCCATTTAAAAACAGGCCAACCAGAGCCAAAATTGCAGCGATAAATAATGCAATCGACAGAAATATCCGTAAAACGGTCATATTAGGTTCACCACCTCGCGAATTTTTTCCACCACATCCAGTGCCGTCATGCCACGCTGACCTTGCCCATATTGACATTGCGCCGCCACATCACCTGCTGCCGCATGCAAGCACACCGCATCACTTAGCGGCAAATCCGACCACTGCGCTAGCAAACCCGCCGTCAATCCCGCCAACACATCGCCCATCCCACCGACTGCCATGCCTGCATTGCCCAGCCCACAGACTGACAAGCCGCACTGATCCAGCACCAGCGACCCTGCGCCTTTTAGCAACCACTGCCCACCATAACGCGCCTGTAATTGCCGAATCGCCGCATAACGATCTGCTTCAATCTCTGCCACCGAGCACCCCAACAAACGCGCCGCCTCACCCGTATGTGGCGTGCAATGCCAGTGTGCCGTCTGACCCGTAATGTGCGCAGGATCGGTATCAGCTAAATGATACAGCGCGTCCGCATCGACCACGACGGCCGCCACTTGTGTCGCATCCAGCAAGGTCGGCAGCAGCCTGTGCCAAATCTGCCGCCCCCAAGCATCACGACCAAGCCCCATGCCAATCGCCAGACTATTCACTTGTGGCAAACGCTCGGCCAGCACGGTTGTTAATTCGGCCAAATCACCACCGACCCCCAGACTCATCAGGTTCGGACTACGCGCCAAAATCGCCACTTGATAGTCACGATGGGTCAGTAATGTGATTTTACCCGCACCCGCTCGCACCGCTGCTTCTGCTGCCATCAATGCCGCGCCGCCCATGCCTAGCGCACCGCCGATTAGCAACACATGCCCATGCGTGCCTTTATGACTGTTCACCGCTCGTGCCGGTAAACGCGGAATCGCGGTGACATGCCTCGCCATCGGTTGCAACGTGGTTAGATTTGGGATTAACGATAAAATCTGCAACTCACCGACATAATTTTTGGCTTGTCCTGTGATCAGACCAGATTTAAGCGCAATCAAGCATAAGGTTAAATCAGCCTGCACCGCACAGCCGTCCCAGACCACTCCCGTATCGGCCTGCACCCCGCTCGGCACATCGAGTGCAATCACCGTTGCGCCAGCTACTTTGGCCTGATTGATTGCTGCAATCGCCGCCGCCATCTGACCGTCTGGCGCACGACTCAGCCCAATCCCGAATAGCGCATCCAGCATTAACCCCGCCGAAACTGGCAGTGTGTTTTGCTCAAATGGTTGGATCAACACCCCCGCCGCCATTGCTGCTTGTTTGGCCTGCTGCGCATCTGGCGTATTCGGGGCTGCGACTTCACACACCGTCACCGCCCAGCCCGCCTGCTGCATATACGCCGCCACCTGCCAGCCATCGCCGCCGTTATTGCCCGCACCGACCCAGACCGTAAGCGGCTGCATCGGGTAACGCTGCTGGATCTGTTGCGCAACCGCCCACGCGGCCTGCTGCATCAGCCCATACGACGAACTGTGCTGACCGAACCAAACTTTTTCCCAATCACGTACCTGCTGACTGGTATACACTGCGTTTTGTGTCGGTATGCGCTGCATCATCGCGGCCTTGTTGTGTTAAACGGTTGCTTTGGTTATAGCAAAGCGGCCAGCATTTCCCAAGATTTATCCCTTCACCCTGCCCCGTTGTCCTGCTAAAACATGTCCAAATCGCCACCGACTCACGCGCTCACCACGATTGATCCCGATCTGCGCAACGATCCAATTCGCTTAAAAGCATGGATTGTTCAGCAAGCATTAGAGTTGGGTTTTAGTGCCTGTGGCATTGCTGCACCGGATACCCGCGACCAGATGCCGTATTTTTTGGCCAATCTTGATGATGGTTTTTTTGGTGAGATGGATTATCTGTCGCGCAATCTGGACAAACGCGCCGACCCGACCCTGTTGGTCGATGGCACCAAAAGCGTGATCAGCGTGCGCATGGATTATCTGACTGAAGCCGCGCCGCATCGCTATATTCCTGAGCAACCCAATCAGGCGATTGTGGCGCGTTATGCACGGGGGCGTGATTATCATAAGGTGGTGCGGGCGCGATTAAAACAACTGGCTCAACGGATTGAGGCCAAAATCGGCGCGTGTATGTCGCGGCCATTTACCGATTCTGCGCCGATTTTTGAGAAGACCTTGGCGCAAAATGCCGGACTCGGTTGGACGGGTAAGCATACGTTATTAATCAATAAACAAGCAGGTTCATACTTTTTTCTGGGTGAGTTGTTTACCGATTTGGACTTGCCACCCGACACTGCCGCCACCTCGCACTGTGGCTCGTGTACTGCGTGTATTGATATTTGTCCGACGCAGGCGATTGTTGCGCCGTATCGCTTGGATGCGCGGAAGTGCATCGCTTACTTGACCATTGAATACCAAGGGATTATTCCAGTTGAGTTGCGGCGTGGGATTGGCAATCGGGTGTTTGGTTGTGATGATTGTCAGTTGATTTGTCCTTGGAATGGCTTTGCCAAGTTATCAGCGGAGGCGGATTTTTTGGCGCGGCATCAGCTCAACGACCTCAGCTTGCTTGCGATGTGGCAGTGGTCGGAGGAGGATTTTTTGGCGAAGACGGAGGGTTCTCCGATTCGGCGCACGGGGTATGCGGGGATGATGCGCAATGTGGCCGTTGCGCTAGGCAATGCACCACATCAGGCGGAGATTGTTCGGGCGTTGGCAGCGCGGCGGGAGGAGTTCGGCGAGCTGGTGCAGGTGCATGTAGACTGGGCGATTGAGGAGCAGTTAGGAAAACGGGATGAGTGAGTTTTAGTTGTGAGATGGGTGGTTTTGGTGTTTACTGTGGACGCAATATAGGACTCAGAAATATTGACTCTTTAAAGACTGACAGGGGAATTTTATGACGAAATGTAATACCTTAATCGTATTGGCAATACCTTTTATCGCGCTATCGGGTTGCATGAACATGCCAACCCCTACAGTACAAATCACTGGAGCTTACGTTTCCCCGCTAAAATACGATGCGTTCGACTGTTCAAAACTGTCTACGGAGCTTGCTTCGCTTTCTCGGCGCGAAAATCAGTTAGCCTCTGCACAAAACCAGAGAATAAAGACAAGTGAAACCCAAGCCTTTTGGTATGGTTATGGGCAAGGTGATGGCATAGAGGCAAGTGAACTCGCAAATGTTCGGGGCGAGCGCGAGGCTGTGCGCACGGCGATGGAAGCTAAGGCGTGTAAAAGCGCCAGCTAGCACCACATACCACAGCAAAAATTTAGCATAACACTTGTACATTAGGAGAGTTAACTGTGAGAGTTTTGGTTCGTTGCGGAATATTGTTTTTAGTAAGTTGTCTTGCATCATGTGCTAATCAAGCAGTGAAAAATGTAACAGCAATCGACTTGGGAGCATCAAAAGACGATGTGTATCGCCTTCTTGGGCAACCACAAAATCGTCAATTCAAAGATAAATACGAAGCTTGGCAATATTGCCAAACAGAGTTCGTTAATGATTCGTTTATTTTACTCTGGTTCTACGACAATAAGGTTACTGGTGTGAATACATACCGCGATTCCGTTAATGATATTGGGCTATGCTCAAGCCACTTCAAAACCATCAATTGGCAGGATGCACCAGATGTCACTGTTGAAATTCGTCAAAGATAAATCTGTAGGGTGCGTCACACGCACCTCTGATCAACACACTGCCTCAAGCACGCCCATTTTAAAACTTAGTCATTTTACGCAGCGTATCGTCTTTTTTGACATAATGATGGTACAGCGCAGCACCCGCATGTCCAACGATCAACAACCACGCCAGCCACTTACCCAAAATCTCCTTATGAATAAAATCGAGTGGCTTTTCAAAGGTCTCAAAATCCAAGCCCATCTGCCCTGCTACCAAC
>JBAQKP010000064.1:0-4840 GCA_049301135.1 Moraxellaceae bacterium
GTGTCTGCGCGCGTGGCGTATGATGATCGAGCGGGATCAGATCATTGGTTTCAGGGTAATAACTGGCAATGCAGCCCGCTGGCAAATCAAACGGCTTCAGCTTAAATCCCGTCACCGTGCGCTCAACATCAGCAAACACCGAGGTTAAATCAACCCACTGATCGACCTGCCACCCCATCCGGCTGATCTCATCAGGATGCATAAAGCACACGCGCCGCTCACCATGAATATTGCGATAACGGTCATCTAACGCATAGATCGTGGTGTTGTACTGATCGTGACTGCGGATCGTGGTCAGCATCCATAACCCCTCAGCAATCGGCGTGTGAATCGGCTGACTCGGTGCAATAAACTGCGCCTTAGCGGTACTGGTTTTCCAGACATGCTCACGCGCCGAATTGCCCAAATAAAAGCCACGCTCTGCCCGCACGCGCTGATTAAAACCCTCAAACCCCGTAATCGTCTGCGCAATCAGGTCACGAATCCGGTCATAATCCGCAACCAGATGCGCCCAATCGACCGGCTGACTGGTGAGGCTCGCTTGCGCCAGTCCCGCCACAATCGCTGGTTCAGACCACAACTGCTCCGACGCAGGCCGATTTCGACCACGCGACAGCATCACCCGACTCATCGAGTCTTCTGTGGTGACCGACTGCCAACCACTCTCCTGCCAATCGGCTTCCGTCCGTCCTAAACACGGTAAAATATACGCCGACTGTCCATGCACCACATGCGAACGATTGAGCTTGGTCGAGATTTGCACGGTCAGTTTGGCGTTTTGCAGTGCTGCATAAGTATTTTGTGTGTCCGGCGTCGCTGCGGCAAAATTGCCACCCAGCGCAATAAACGCCTGAATCGAGCCATCGGCCAGACCTTTTAGGGTATCCACCACATCCACGCCATGTTTGCGCGGCATCGGCAGCTGAAACACCTGCTCCAATCGATCTAATAACGCCGCGTCGGGTTTTTCATAAATTCCCATGGTGCGGTCGCCCTGTACATTCGAATGACCCCGAATCGGCGCTGCACCTGCACCTGTTTTGCCGATATTGCCACGCAATAACAATAGGTTGACAATCATTTGTACATTATCGATCCCGCGCTGGTGCTGGGTAATCCCCATGCCCCACGTGCAGATGGTGGCCTGACTGGCGCAATAAATCTCAGCAATATCTTCGAGTTCAGCTTTTGAGATGCCTGAAGCCACTTCGATCTCTGTCCACGACTGCGCCGCGATGTGCGCTGCAAACTCAGCAAAACCGCTGGTCTGCGCCGCGATAAACTCACGATCTAGCACACTGCTTTGTTCAGCATCACGCGCCGCATCACGCGCTAAAACCGCTTTAATCATCCCCGTCAACAACGCCGCATCGCCGCCAATTTTGACCTGATACAGCCGCATCGCAATCGGCAGACCTTTGCCAGTCAGCATCTCGAGCGGGCTTTGTGGATTGGTAAACGCCTCCAAACCCGCTTCACGCAACGGATTAAATGCCAAAATTGGACAGCCGCGTTTGACCGCTTCATGCAGCGTGCCCATCATGCGCGGGTGGTTGGTGGCGGGGTTTTGGCCAAAGATAAAAATCGCGTCGCAGTGATCAAAGTCATCTAACGTGATCGTACCTTTGCCGATGCCGATTTGTTGCTTTAGGCCGACGCTGGTCGCTTCGTGGCACATGTTGGAGCAGTCTGGCAGGTTATTGGTGCCAAATGCACGGACAAACAACTGATACAAAAACGCTGCTTCGTTTGAGGTGCGGCCAGAGGTATAAAACGCCGCTGCGTCTGCACCGGCGGATTCGCGCAAGTCACGCAACTGACCACCAATCTCAGCAAATGCCTGCGCCCAACTGATCGGCACATAGTGATCCGTTGCCACGTCATAGCGCATCGGCTCCGTCAAACGGCCTGCCCGCTCTAACTCATAATCTGACCAGTCACGTAACTCAGCGACCGTATGCTGGGCAAAAAAATCTGCGGTGACCCGTTGCGAGGTGGCTTCATTGGCAACCGCTTTTACCCCATTTTCACAAAAATCAATCGCCTTATGGCTGCTCGAGTCCGGCCACGCACAACCAGGGCAATCGAAGCCATCCGGCTGATTGGCATGTCGCATGCTCGCGCCGCCTTTGAGCAGCGTGCCTTGCTTGAGCAAACTCAACGCCGAATTGCCCAACGCTGGCCAGCCGCCCGCTGGATGCGGATAGACTCGAATTTTTTTCATGGCAGTGTTCTCTCGTTCAGGGCGGCTCATTCAGGGTGGCTCATTGACGGCGGTTCGCTCAAGACTGCTGTATTGCCAGCCAAATCATCTGGCGTCGATCAAAACGCAGAGCCTGATGCCTGTCAAGCGGCTTTTTTGGACAGACCTTTCACCAAAACTGCACACTCGCGCCGATTTGATCACAATCACTGCTTGGTTTTGTCATCTGATTATGCCCACAATAGCTGCTTGGGTTGGCACTGTATCGGAATGACAGGATGGCGTTTGAGTTTCCAATTCGAGTCTATGTCGAAGATACCGACGGCGGTGGGATCGTCTACCACGCCAATCACCTAAAGTTTTGTGAACGTGCCCGTACCGAGTGGCTGCGCGCCCAGCAGATTGAGCATTATTTAAAAGCCGGTGAGTATTGTTTTGTGGTACATGGCCTGTCGATTGAGTATCACCAACCGGCCTATATGGATGATTTATTGTCGGTATCGGTTGAGCCAGTCGCCTGTAAATCCGCCTCGTTCAGCTTGCAGCAAGTGATTCGACGTGCTGAAATGCCGCTGGCCACGATTCGTGTTCGATTGGCTTGTCTTGATTTACAGTTGCAGCCGCGCCGCATCCCCGAACAGATTCGCTCAGTGCTACAACAGCAGATTCGGCACGCCGCCTGCATGCCACTGCACGGATAGACGCGCTGATGGATGATGTGCGTCAGCCCTTTTTTGATTGATTAACTTTTTTTGTTGTGATGATGCCCCATGCCGACTTCGATGAATCCGATTGACCTTATTCTTCATGCCAGCCTCGTGGTTAAGCTGGTCATGCTTATTTTGGTCGCCGCCTCTGTGTATGGCTGGTTTTTGATCGCCAAACTTGAACGGATTTTTAAGCAAGCCGAACAACAAGATCAACATTTTGAAAAGGTGTTTTGGTCAGGTGCTGATCTAAAAACCTTGTACCAAAACGCCCAAACCAAACCAGATCGCCAAGGCTTAGAAGCGATTTTTTTTGATGGCTTTGCTGAATTCTTAAAGCTGCATCAAAAAAATGCCAGCAAAGATGACGTGATTCACGGCACTGAGCGGATTTTACGGGTTGCCCTCGCCCGCCAACAACTGCGTCTTGAACAAGGTGCACCGGTACTGGCCAGTATTGGCTCAGTCGCACCGTATGTGGGCTTGTTTGGTACCGTGTGGGGCATCATGAACTCATTTTTGGGGCTATCACAAACCCAACAAGCCACGCTTGCCACCGTCGCGCCGGGTATCGCAGAAGCGTTGATTGCCACCGCGATTGGTCTGTTTGCGGCGATTCCAGCCGTGTTGGCCTATAACCGTTATAGCGCTCGTGCCGAAGCGGTCTACCAGCATCGCGCGTTATTTGCCGAAGAAATGACCGCACTTCTCCAGCGCGAGGCCAACTAACATGGCCTTGTCAAATAGCCCGTTTCAGCGGATCAAAAAACCACTGGCCAGCGACATGAACGTCGTGCCGTATATCGACGTGATGCTGGTGCTGTTGGTGATTTTTATGGTCACTGCGCCGATGTTGACCACCGGTTTGACCGTAGATCTGCCCAAAGCCGATGCCAGTGCCCTGTCAGTCAGTCAGCAACAGCCTGCTGTGGTGACGATTCAGGCCGATCAGCAGTATTTTTTAAAACTCGGTGATACCGACGATCAACCGATGGGACTGGATGAACTGCAAGCGATGCTGAGTGCAGAACAAGCCAAAAATACCGAACTGACCGTCCTCATCAATGGAGACCAAAGCGTGCCCTATGGCGAAATCGTGCGCCTGATGGCGGGTCTGCAAAGCGCTGGTCTCAACAAAGTCGGCCTGATCACCGACGCGCCAGCCACTGACAGCCTAGCGGGGCAGTAAGTGGCGATGCCCCCAAATCCTAGCCCGAACAGTCCAAATCGACGCCCGCTGACCAGTCTGCTACCGGTCAGTGACCAAAACCGTGTGCCACTGCTGTTTACGCTTGGCCTGCATGCGGTGCTATTGGCCGGCCTGTTGCTGGTACGCACGCCGACACCAGAGCAGCCAAAACATATTCAAGCCATCTTAGTGCCCGCCTCTGCCCTGACAGAGCCGGCAGAAACTGTCGAACCAGCCGAGCCAGAGCAGCCAGCAACTAGCGAACCTGCAACCAATACAGCAACAGACGAAGCTACGCCGACAGAATCCGAATCACCAGAACCTGAGCCACCCGTCGAGCCAGCGCCGCCAGTTGAAATCGACAACAGTGCCGCGATTCGACAAGCGCAAGCCGCACAAGCACTGGCCGAACAAAAACGTGCTGATCAGGAAAAACGTGCACAAGCCGAGGCTGAGCAAAAAGCCAAGAATGACGCCGAACGCAAAGCCCAGCAAGACACCAAAGCAAAAGCCGACGCCGAACGCAAAGCCCAAGCTGATGCCCAAACCAAACGTGATGCCGACCGCAAAGCTCAAGCTGAGGTACAAGCTAAACGTGACGCCGAACGCAAAACCCAAGCTTACGCTCAAGCCAAACGTGACGCCGAACGCAAAGCTCAGGCTGATGCTCAAGCCAAACGTGACGCTGACAGACAAGCGCAACGCGATGCACAGGCCAAACGCGACGCCGAACGCAAAGCC
>JBAQKP010000065.1:0-53064 GCA_049301135.1 Moraxellaceae bacterium
ATGGCGAGTCTTCCAAGCACAAGGGCTTTTGCTTACTTTTGGCCTGTCAAAAGTGAGGCCAGCCGCAGGCATAAAAACACAATCGAACCAGAAAATTGATCAGCTATCTCACATGCTTTGGCTTTTAAAAATCAAACTTACTCCGCCATCGCCTGTACTGCTGCGATGCGCTCTGGCGTGCTGGGATGACTGTTTAGCAGCGCCCATGCATCGTCTTCGCCATCACCATGCTGCTCAGCGAGTAGGTTTAAAAAATCAACAAAATGCTGCACCGGAATCTGTGCCGCTTGCAGTTGCGTCACCGCGTACTGATCAGCCTCGCGCTCAAAATCACGCGAGTAATTCAGCGACAATAGCGCCGCTGGTATCCCTGCCAACAAATCACTGCCATCACCCGTCACCCAGACCAAAATCAAGCTAATCCCAACACCTGAAATTGCCTGTTGCAGATTATGCTTGAGCACAATATGACCACGTTCATGCGCCATCACGGTAAGGATTTGCTGATCGTTTTTGGCCAGTGTGACCAACTCATCAGTCAGCACCATATGACCATTCGGTAGCGCAAACGCATTGGCACCGAGTGACCCACCCTTCACAAAATCAATCTGCTTGGCCTGCTCGTCATCAAAATACTGTGCATATAAATCGCGCAGTTGCTGCTGACGGGCGCTAGACAACTGGCTTGGCTCGGTCATCTGCTCAAGCTGCTCCTGCGCTTGATCACCCAGCGTACTTAAGCTGTGTTCAGGCAGTTGTGTGGCGATTTTTTCGGCCAAAAACGGCATGCCATACTGCGCTGCCGACCAGACGAATGCCACCGCAACGACCAGACTCAGCACGATCAACAGCGGACTGCGTTCCAGCCGCCAGATCTGTTGTGAGCGCTTGGCACGTTGCGGATACACCCACTCTGGAATGTCGTGACTCAGACACTCGATTCGCGCTTCATTCGGTAGCTCGATCACCAGCCGAATCTGCCCAACCGCACCGATCAACGTCATGTCCTGATAGGCATAGTCATAGTGCTGCCCATCGCAAGACACGCGCACGCCATGTTGATCTGGCAGCGGCGATAGCGCTGCCGCCAACGCCTGTGAACGCCGACCATCATAGAACCGAATTGCTAAACGCTCATCTACCATGCTCAACCTCTGTACGGTGTCAGGCTATAACGACACATCGATGTCCAAAATATCCGACAACTCCTCCGCAAACGCCGGATGGTCTTGCTGGGCGAGGCTCAGGATATAGTTCGGATCATCTTGCCAAACGATGCTTAACGATTCGATTTTATATTTGTGCAGTCGAATCGCCGCCCACGGAGATAGCAAACCAACGCTGACCGCGCGTGCCAGCCAGTTGGTCACCACAATCCACGCATAACGCCACTCGTTCAGGTCACAGGCAAACCTGCTATTACCAATCGAAATTTTCGACCACGTCACCCGATATAGCGAGCCTTGAATCAGTGGGATCAGTAGTACCGCAACTGGTGCGAGTAACAGCGCCAAAAGCGGAAACATAAACGCCAGTGCACCCAAAATCAGTGCCAAAATAATCGGAATCAAAATTGCAGCGTAGTACACGCCTGCGGTCGCATGTAACGCAAACGGCAACTGACCCACATGTAGATGCTCAAACTGATACTGCTTGTGCTTATAAAACGCATACGGAAACAACAGCCCCAGACTCAACACGGTCAAGATCGTCCACCACAAATAGGTCTTGTAGGCGGCAGGATTCGTGCCTGCAAAATAAAAGCGGCTATTGCGGTATTTACTGTTACGCGCATTAAACCGATAAGTCGCCCGCAGTAGCCACGGCAGCACCAACAAAATCAGTACCGGAAATGCCCACGCATAGTCAGGATTGATACTGGTCACACCCAGCGCACTGATGTACACCACACCGGCGATGATGCGACCGAGCAAAATCTTGGTTGGAATACCGGTAAAATCAAAATTTTCGTGTTCCAGCCAGCTATTGCCATAAAAATAACGCAAGCGGCGCACCTTTGCCCAAGGCGCATAAAAACCGATGGTCACGATGATCAGCAGGATATTGACGATCCAAATGCCAAAATATTCAGAAGAAGTCCCTGTAAACACAAAACGGCTGTTCTCGCCAAGCTGCACACTGGACGATGGCGCGGCGGGTGGCCAATCGGGTTGTAGATCAGGTTGAGTGGTGTCGATGGGTTTATCTAGGTTCATCATCGCATTTGTTCACGGTTGATATTTTAATCAGAGTATAGCGAAGGGTTGGGGCAAAAAGATTGCACTGGCTTAAAAAAGCTGCAAAAACGCTCGGTTATCCACCCTAGCTCACCTGAAGATTCAATCGTTTTAGCAGATACCAATGCAGCGTAATCATCGGTAACAGGAGTTGTGCCAGCTGGACATTGCGATTACTGGTATCCAACAATACAAACAAACCAATTGCAGCCATGATCCCCGCTGCGAGTCCAAAAACTGCCCAGCGTGGCGGTTGGGTGTGATGTTTAATACTGAAAAAATAACGCCAGAGCGACAGTAATCCCCATACGCCCAACACACTCACCAACAGCAGCGACCATTCAAAAGGTGAAAACAGCAGCACCACTGGAGCCAGCGCAAACGCCAAAATTGTCTGGAGTAAGACCACTAGACCCTCTACCATGATCAACCAGCGTGATGTGAAAAATCTCATCCGATCTGCCTTACTCTCGGTTGACCAAAGATAGATATTGGAAAGTAAAAACTTATGATTGAACAGCCCTCTACCCCCCTATGTTCATAATTACATCTAAGGACTCGTCTGAAAGTGGAAAAAAAGTACATGAAGTGCGATGCAACAACACTTTTGTTCAGATACAATCCTAGATCAAAGAAAAACTCAACAGAGTAACTCGCTCATTGAATGCATCTTCGATCCACTCCAGCTTTAATGCTTAGAGGTTGCCCGTCTTGAATCCACAACCTAAAACAAAACTTGACGAGGTTTGCAGTCTGGTAGATCACGCAGGCTTGAAGGAATTGAAGAGCTTTTGTTCTCACTCTAAAAAGCGTTTGGAAGTGCGTCGATCACTCGAGTCTTTGATTTATAAGAATTCGGACTCCACCCTATATTCTGAGGCGTGTATGGGGCTTGGAATTATTGCAAACTACGAAAACAAACACCAGCAAGCACTTGATTACTTTAAAGTAGCATATTCGATCAATCCTAGCGGCCGAGCCGAAGTCTCAAACTATGCTAAGGCGTTAGCGACAGCGGGCTTAATAGAGCAGGCTATAGATAAGTTCTACGAAGCATTTCAACTGGGCTATCCATCAGATATGGATAATTTCAACCAACTAACAAGGGCTTGTCTTGACTTTGCCTATCCCGAGAAACTTACAAAAATGCTTGAGTTGGACTTAAGAAAAATGGATCCTGACTCCCTCAATTTACTTCAAATTCGCGCTAGTTTGTGTAACAACCTTGTGCAATTTCTCAACAAAAATTCAATTCCAACTGAGATATATCGCGCATTACGCGTCAAACTTGAAACCCAAATTTATAGCAAAATCACTTTATCCACATTCATGAAATCTGTTTGCTTCCATGATATTGATCGAAATACTTACTCGTTTGTTTTCAGGATAGGTTCAGTTAAACCGACTGACATTGCTGAAATAAATGATGAAATAGAAAATGCAACCTTGGACTGGCTTTATGACCACGCCGCACAATCATCCCATGTTGAGGCACGAAGGATGCTAGGTCATCTAACATTTTACTGCATGCCACTCGATGAAGTAGGGAATCAGAATGCTAGCTGAAAATTTTAGCAATCTTGCTAAAAGCTTAGAGAATAACAAACAATCTCTGGCAGTCTGTGATGATGCATTAAGACGTACATGTATTGGTCGCTACTACTACCACGTTTTCCATATAGTCAAGGAATGGCTAAGTGTTCAGTATCATGAGGTTTGGCTCAAATTTATGGGAAAAACTCATGAGCAGCTACGCCTCTGCTGTGAAGCATTGTCCTTAGACCTAGGCAATCGTGACTTTGAAAAACTTGGCCTAAAATTGAAAATGCTGCATGATTTAAGGGTGCGTGCTGATTACAAGCTCAATGACAAAGTTAGTGAAGGCGATCTAACAACAGTTAAAATCGAAAAGGATCGCGTTCTTGAGCTTGTTTATAAACTAAAGCAGCTCAAGCAACAAACGAACAAAGTATAGGGTAAGGTCAAAAAATGATATGTTAGCTTTCTGAAGTCCCTATAAAAATAAGGCTAATAGTATTTATGGCACGTCAAAATTGACTCCTGCCAAAAAGGAAAGATTAAAAAGAAGTACATATTCCCCGATCACCTCAAAACAAAAAATACCGCTGTGCCAACGGCAGTACCTCAGCCGGTTCACAGGTCAAATGCACGCCGTCGGCTTTCACGATATAGGTTTCAGGATCGACCTCCATCACCGGCAGATAATCATTCAGTTTCATGTCTGACTTACGAATATTACGGGTGTTTTTGACCGCGCTGACGCGTTTTTTTAGCCCTAACTGTGCCGGAACACCCGCATCAATCGCCACTTGCGACATAAAGGTAATGCTTGAAATATGCGTCCCCTCGGCCAATGCACCAAACATCATCCGATAATGCACCGGCTGTGGCGTGGGAATCGAGGCATTGATATCGCCCATCGGTGCAGCAGCGATCATGCCGCCTTTGATGATCATCGACGGCTTAACTCCAAAAAATGCCGGTTTCCACAACACCAAATCAGCCAATTTACCCTCTTCGACCGAACCGACTTCATGCGCCAAACCATGCGTAATTGCAGGGTTAATCGTGTATTTGGCGATATAACGCTTAATCCGAAAGTTATCGTTTTGGCTATTGTCTTCGGGTAACGCGCCGCGCTGCACTTTCATTTTATGTGCGGTTTGCCACGTCCGAATAATCACCTCGCCGACCCGACCCATCGCCTGACTGTCGCTACTCATCATCGAAATCGCGCCCAAATCCTGCAAAATATCCTCGGCGGCGATGGTTTCACGTCGAATCCGACTTTCCGCAAACGCCACATCCTCCGCAATCGCCGGATCAAGGTGATGACAGACCATCAGCATATCGAGATGTTCGTCGATGGTGTTGATCGTATACGGACGGGTTGGATTGGTTGACGATGGCAGCACATTAGCTTGACCAATCGCCTTCAAAATATCCGGTGCATGGCCGCCGCCTGCGCCTTCGGTGTGATAGGTATGGATGGTGCGGTCTTTAAAGGCGTTTAAGGTCGCCTCCAAAAAACCCGCTTCGTTCAAGGTATCCGTATGAATCGCCACTTGCACATCATAGCGATCTGCCACGCTCAAGCAGTTGTCAATCGCGGCCGGTGTCGTGCCCCAATCTTCGTGCAGCTTTAGGCCGACCACACCGGCTTTGATTTGTTCTTCAATCGGTTGCGGCAGACTGATGTTGCCTTTACCGAGTAGGCCGATGTTCATCGGCAGACTATCAATCGACTTTAAAATACTGGCAATGTGCCAAGGGCCGGGCGTCACGGTAGTTGCACTTGTACCTGCCGCAGGGCCTGTACCGCCGCCAATCATGGTGGTCACGCCGGACATCAGCGCGGTTTCGACTTGTTGCGGGCAGATCCAATGAATATGCGTATCGACCCCGCCTGCGGTCAGAATCTGCCCTTCACCCGCGATGACTTCGGTCGCTGCACCGAGCGGAATATCGACGTTCGGCTGAATATCAGGATTACCTGCTTTGCCGATTTTCCAGATACGGCCATTCTTGAGTCCGACGTCGGCTTTAATAATCCCCCACCAATCGACAATCAGCGCGTTGGTAATCACCGTGTCGGCGACTTGATCAGCGGGCAGTTGTGATTGTCCCATCCCGTCACGAATCACTTTACCGCCGCCAAACTTGACCTCTTCGCCGTAGGTCGTGAGGTCTTGTTCGACCTGCAAAATCAAATCCGTGTCGGCCAGACGCACGCGGTCGCCGGTGGTTGGCCCAAACATTTCGCTATACGCACGGCGGGAGATTTTCATGTGGACTCCTTATCAATAACAGCAAGTGGTGACAGTTTGGGCTTAGTCCAACTTTCCCATCACTCGACCAGCAAAACCATACACCTCACGCAATCCCGCTAAGGCAACCAGCTCCACTTGACGCACTTGGCCGGGTTCAAAGCGTACTGCCGTGCCTGCCGGAATATTCAGCCGCCAACCACGTGCGGCAGCGCGATCAAACTGCAAGCTGTCGTTGACTTCGTAAAAGTGAAAGTGCGAGCCGACCTGTACGGGTCGATCACCGAGATTGGTCACGTCCATCCGCTGCGTTTCTCGTCCAGCGTTGAGTTCAATCTCGCCAGCAGCGGGTAAAATTTCACCTATTTTCATCATTCTGCACCCATAAAAGAACCTGCTAGAGACACAGGGACGGAGTGCTTGGAACTGTTTGAGCCATGGATGGCGAGTCTTCCAAGCACAGGGGATTTTGCTTACTTTTGGCCTGTCAAAAGTGAGGCCAGCCGCAGGCGTAAAACAAGGTTCAAACCATTTGCTGTAAAACCGACCTCGCTTAGACTAAGATTTTTTATCAAATCAGTCCTAAACAATCGGCTGATGCACAGTCACCAGCTTTGTGCCATCAGGAAACGTCGCCTCCACCTGCACTTCATGAATCATCTCTGCGATGCCGTCCATCACATCATCCCGACTCAGCAACGTCGTGCCATAATGCATCAAATCCGCCACCGTCCGCCCATCACGCGCACCTTCCAACAACGCCGCCGAAATATACGCCACCGCTTCAGGATAATTCAGCTTTAGACCACGCGCTTTACGCCGCTCTGCCACGAGGCCAGCGGTAAAAATCAACATCTTATCTTTTTCGGTTGGGGTCAGTTCCATAGCCTCTACTCAATCAAACGCCATACAATCGCAATAGCAGCAGCACAGCTTAACCTTAATACACGCAGCAAAACAGCACAGTATTAAACCCAATTACGTTCGCCAAATCCTTGGATAACACTCATCCAAATCAAACCACAAACGCCGCAACTTCGCCCGAATCCCCGCAAAACCATCAACCGCTTGGCGTGCATCATCACCCAGATAACGCGCCACCAGCAGATGCTCCAAGCGCGTGATATACAGCGGCATTTGCATCCGACTGATTAACTCGCGTATCTGTAAAATTTGCTCATCTAATAACGCCGTATCGCGCTGAGCCGGCGGCGGCATCGCCCACATCGCGCCCGTCACCGCATGACCGGCCATCCCCAATGGTGAGGCCAACCAGCGGTCAGAACCACGCACATCCAGCCGATCCTCCAGCAACAGCCGACCGTCCTGCCGAATCTGCACATGGTTGTGATAGCGGCCTTGCGTAAAGGTTTCGCCGCGTGATTGTCGCCCAAACACCAATACATCCCAACCGATAAAACTCGCCGACGCGGCCAAGTCAATCTGGGTTTGACTGCTGACTTGCGCGTGATCAAACACCATCACTTCCAGCGGCAACCACTCCAAACAAGCCGACGCTGCCACCTGTAACTGAATCCTTTGCGTGGCTTGTCGTCCGTCACTGCCGTACCACTTGCCTGCACCCACCGTGGTGATCAGGCCATGCGCTGCCGCATCCACTGACACTTGGATCGACAGCGCATCACCACCAGCAATCCCTGCCGGTGGATGCAGCATAATCGCATGACATTCGCCACGCCCCTGCTCTGGATAAAACGACTTCTGCACCCGCAGTGGCCCGATATGCCGCCGATGTTTTAAAATCGTGCGCTGTTCACTGCTGTCTGTCTGTTGTGTCGCAAAGCCCAACTCTAAACGCGCTTGCCATGCGCGGTGCGCTAAAATCTGAGCAGTCAATCATCACCTAGCATAAAATCAAATCAACCCAGAAAACATACACGGCAAACGCCCCACAGACCAAGCGTTAATATGTCAATTTATACAGGACTTTAAATCGCCACCATCTCACGCACACCGTTATTGGGCATTTCCTCACCTGCTCCACTGGCGACCACTTCACCGCGTGACATCACCACATAACGATCCGCCAACTCTTCCGCAAAATCATAAAACTGTTCGACCAGCACAATCGCCATATTGCCTTCATCGGCCAGTTTACGGATCACTTTACCGATGTCCTTGATGATCGACGGCTGAATGCCCTCGGTTGGTTCATCCAAGATCAACACGCGCGGTTCAGACGCCAGCGCCCGCGCAATCGCTAGCTGCTGCTGCTGCCCACCGGACAAGTCGCCGCCGCGTCGATGCTTCATTTCTTTTAAGACTGGAAACAGCTCATACAAATGCTCTGGCACGCGCCGCGCTTTGCCCGCTGAAAACCGCGCCATCCCAATCAGGATATTTTCTTCGACCGTCAACATCGAAAAAATCTCCCGACCTTGCGGCACATAGGCCAGACCCGCCCGCACGCGCTGCTCTGGTGACATTTTGCTGATGTCTTTGCCGTCGAGCAGCACTTGGCCGCTTTTGATCGGCAGCAGTCCCATCAGGCATTTCAGCAAGGTGGTTTTACCGACCCCGTTACGCCCCAACACCACGGTGCACTCACCGACTGGCGCTTCGACTGACACATCACGCAAAATGTGACTGCCACCGTAATACTGATTTACCGCTTGGATCTGTAACATGCTGATTATCCTCTGTTCCTGACATTAACGTCCCAGATATTTTTCGATCACATCTTCATTGGCCTGTACCTCTGCCAGCGTGCCTTCGGCCAGCACTTGTCCTTGTGCCAGTACCGTGACTTTGCTGCTGATCGTGTCAATAAAACTCATATCATGCTCGACCACCACCAGCGTATGGCGCTTTTTCAGCTCCAGACACAATTCGGCTGTGCGTTCAGTTTCGGCGTCGGTCATCCCCGCCACTGGCTCATCCAGCAAGATCAGTTTTGGCTTTTGCATCAGCAGCATACCGATCTCAAGCCATTGTTTTTGACCATGTGACAGCAAGCCCGCTGGTTTACTGACAAACTCTTGTAGCCGAATCTGTGCCAATGATTCATCTAATGCTTGTTGTGCATCAGCGGACAGTTTGGCACTCAGACTGCGCCGCACGGTTTTGTCACGTGGCGCGGCCAGCAGCAGGTTTTCCATCACGGTAAAATTTTCAAACACGGTGGGCTTTTGAAACTTACGCCCGATACCCGCTTCGGCGATTTCCTCAGTACTCATTTTGGACAAATCCATGGTTTGCCCAAAAAACGCCGTGCCGGTGGTGGGGCGCGTTTTGCCGGTAATCACGTCCATCATGGTGGTTTTGCCCGCACCGTTTGGCCCGATGATGCAGCGCAGCTCACCCTCGTCGATGTACAGTGACAGCTCGTTTAAGGCGCGAAAGGCATCAAACCAGACACTGACATTTTCCAGATACAAGGCGACACCATGCGTCATATCGACGCCACTGGTTTTTAAATGCGAGGCTGCTCCAGTAATCCCGTCACGGCCACCATCGTTCATCACTGACTGGCTCATTTCACGTCTCCTTTGCCCAGACGCTTGAGGCTTAGTTTCTTAAACAACCCGACAATGCCGTCGGGTAAAAACAGCGTGACCACGATAAACAACGTGCCGAGAATCAGTAGCCAAAACTCAGGAAACGCCACGGTAAAGAAGGTTTTTGCGCCATTCACTACACCCGCGCCGATCAGTGGACCAATCAACGTGCCACGGCCACCGGTTGCCACCCAGACTGCCATTTCAATCGAGTTGACCGTACCCATTTCGCTTGGATTAATAATCCCCACTTGTGGCACATACAGCGCACCGGCAATCGCGGCAATGGTCGCCGACAACGTCCACGCCGACAGCTTGTACCACAGCGTCCGGTAGCCAAGGTATTGCAGACGGTTTTCGCTGTCCCGAATCGCGCCCAGCACCCGACCGTATGGCATCGACAACAATTTACGCAGCCCAATGAAGCTCAACATCAAGATCAACGCAGTCAAAAAGCAAAGCGTTGCCCGCGTTGTCGCAGCAGTAATATCAAAGCCCAACACCGTGGTAAAACCAGTAAAGCCGTTGTTACCGCCGAAGCCGGTTTCGTTGCGAAAGAACAGCAACGCCGCCGCATAGGTCATCGCTTGGGTAATAATCGCAAAGTACACGCCCTTGATTTTGGAGCGAAATGCAAAGTACCCGAAGATAAACGCAATCAAGGCCGGAACGGTCAATACCAAAATCATCGACCACCAAAAATGCTGTGTGCCTGTCCAAAACCACGGCACCTCAGTCCAGCTTAAAAACCGCATAAACTCAGGCAAACCCTCTGGATTGGTCTGCCGCATCAAGTACATGCCAAACGCATAACCACCGAGCGCAAAATACAAGCCATGCCCAAGGCTCAAAATCCCCGCATAGCCCCAGACCAGATCCAAGGCCAAAGCAACCAAGGCAAAGCACATGATCTTGCCAATCAACGTCACCCAATAAGCCGACAGATGCAAGGCAGACTCTGGCGGCAACAGGTGCAGCCACGGTAGACAGAGCAAAATTGCAAAACATACCCCAATCGCGATGGCACTTTGTGGTTTATCCGAAAATAGCTTGGTCATTAACATCAGGACTTACTCCACAAAGCGGCCTTTGACCGCAAACAGCCCTTGTGGACGTTTTTGGATAAATAGAATAATCAGCACCAGCAAACAGATTTTTGCCAATACCGCACCCATCCCAACTTCAAGGAATGTACCACCGATGCCCAGACCGAGTGCCGCCAAGGTTGCGCCCATGATCTGACCGACCCCACCGACCACCACCACAAGGAAGGTATCGATGATGTAGCTCTGCCCTAAGTCGGGGCCGACGTTACCGATCTGAGCCAACGCACAACCGGCGAGGCCAGCCAAGCCCGAACCCAAGCCAAACGCCAACATATCAATCCGCGCCGAGCGCACCCCGATTGCCCGTGCCATCTGGCGGTTTTGCGTTACTGCACGCACGAATAAGCCGAAGCGGGTCTTGGCAATCAGCCACATCAATAACAGCAAGATACTGATGGTGAACACAATAATCGCAATCCGGTTATACGGCAGCATCAGCGATGGGGTCAGCGAGATCCCGCCACTGAGCCATGAGGTATTGGTGACTTCGACGTTTTGTGCGCCGAAGACCATCCGCACCACCTGCATCAAAATCAGACTCACCCCAAAGGTCGCCAGTAGCGTTTCAAGCTGCCGTCCGTATAGTGGCCAAATCACAATTCGCTCAATGATCATGCCGACCATCGCGCTGACCAAAAACGCCGCCGGAATCGCCGCCAACAGATACCAATCCACCGCGCCGACAAAATGCGTCTTAAAAAATCCTTGCATCACATAGGTGGTGTACGCGCCGATCATGATCAGCTCGCCGTGCGCCATATTGATCACGCCAAGCAGACCGTAAGTAATCGCCAGCCCCAGCGCTGCCAACAGCAGAATACTGGCCATGCTTAAACCCGCAAAAAAATGCCCCGACCACTCGCTGGTTTTGAGGCGCGTTTGCACGCTGCCCTCGGCGGCTCTGAGTGCAGCGATCAGCTCTGCTGACAAGTCTGGCTCTGCCAGTTTGCTTTGAATTAATGCCAATACTTCGGGATGGTTGCTGCCTGCCAACACATTCGCGGCTTCGATTTGTTTGGCTGGGTCAGTCGATTGAATATCTAAACGGGCTTGTAGTTGTTGTAGACGACTTAGTACGTCTGGGTCTTTTTCGGCTGTGAGCGCCGGTGCAAGTAATGTTGGGTCAATCTGACTCGGATTGGATTCTAAAATCTCGACTGCTTCAATCCGTTGACTAGGATCGGCATCGGCGAGTTTAACTTTGGCGCGGCTAAAGTTTAGTGCTTGTTTTAGGGTGTTAATTAATGTGACTTGGCGAAATCCTGTCGGCTGCTCGACCACCTCTAGGCTGGGGTAACGCAGCACTTGCTCATCTTTAAACAGATAGGTATTGCCGGCTGCATCACCGTACAGCTCGTTGGCATCGATATACGCCACCAACTGGTCAAGCTGCTCGGCTGATGCAGGCCATTGGTTCAGCATGTCACGCCGCGCTGCAAAATCCCCGCGCACAAACTGCTCGATCGCATCGCCTTGCATGTTGACAGAAGATGCGGTGGTCGGTGTTGTGGATGTCGCAGCAGCAGTCGTGGGGGGAGTGGCTAAACTTTCAGCTGTCGCTACGGTGGCATCCGATGCGTGAGCCATGCTCAGACACAGACCCATACTGAGCGTTGCCGCGCAGAATAAGGACGAGAGCTTCATCAGATGCTCCTCAATATTATCGTCATCAAAAAAACAGGAAAAACAAAAACTGCCGCAAATTAAAATCCTGTCTTGGTCATTGCAACCAAGACAGGCGTATTGATCTTACTTCGGAACGTACGGGCTCCATGGCTCAGCACGAATGGTGGTCGGTGTGCTATAGACGATGTCAAACTGACCATCGGCACGAATTTCACCAATCATCACCGGCTTATGCAGATGATGGTTGGTTTCGTCCATCTTCAGGGTAAAGCCTGACGGGGCATCGAAAGTCTGACCTGCCATCGCGGTACGCACGGCATCGACATCGGTGGTTCCAGCTTTGGTGACGGCTTGCGCCCACATGTTGATGCCGACGTAAGTCGCTTCCATCGGGTCGTTGGTCACCGCTTTATCCGCATTTGGCAGTTTCTGAGCCACCGCCCAGTCTTTGTACTTCTGCACAAACTCGGTGTTTTTCGGGCTCTTCACCGACATGAAGTAGTTCCATGCCGCCAAGTGACCCACCAGCGGTTTGGTATCAATCCCGCGCAACTCCTCTTCACCGACTGAGAACGCCACGACTGGAATGTCCGAGGCTTTGATGCCTTGGTTGCCCAGTTCGCGATAGAACGGTACGTTAGAGTCGCCATTTATGGTTGAAATCACAGCGGTTTTCTTACCGACTGCAAATTTTTTCACGTTACCGACAATGGTCTGATAGTTGCTGTGACCAAACGGGGTGTACTCTTCCATGATGTCTTTTTCATCGACACCTTTGGAGATCAAGAACGCGCGTAGGATCTGGTTGGTGGTGCGCGGATAGACATAGTCTGTGCCAAGCAGCACGAAGCGCTCTGCTTTACCGCCTTCCTCACCCATCAAGTATTCAACGGCTGGAATCGCTTGCTGGTTGGGCGCAGCGCCGGTGTAAAAGATGTTTTTCGACTGCTCTTGGCCTTCGTACTGCACCGGATAAAACATCAGGCCGTTCAGTTCTTCAACCACTGGCAACACTGACTTACGCGACACTGATGTCCACGCACCGAAAATGACTGCGACTTTGTCTTGGGTCAGCAACTGACGGGCGCGTTCAGCAAACAGCGGCCAGTCAGAGGCCGGATCGACCACGACAGGCTCTAGCTGCTTACCTAACACACCACCATTGGCGTTGATTTCACTGATGGTCATCAGTGCGGTGTCTTTCAGCGAGGTTTCTGAAATCGCCATCGTGCCCGACAGCGAATGCAGAATCCCGACTTTGATGGTTTCGCCAGTGGCCGCAGCCGTTTCAGTTTTGGCTTCGGCGGCAGGCGCGGCTTCTTCGGCTGGTTTTTTGCTACAGCCACTGATCGCCATGCTACCCGCAAGGGCAGCAGCAGCAATCGATAGATTTAAAAACTTACGGCGACTAATCATGCTGTACTCCACAAGACTCGATTTAATTGTTTATTTAAACAACGTATTAGAACGTCATCGAGACTGAAGCCACCAGCTTGTTGTCTTGTTTGACGCCGTAACGATCATCACCACCAAGGATCATGTCTAAGCCCATGGTCGCACCAGTCGCAGCCAGTGGTTTGGTCACACCCAGAATCAAGTGACGGAAACCAACATCTTCCGAATCAGCAGTTTCTGGCACAAAGTCACCGTCTTTGGTGTAGTAGTACGCACCGAGCTTAGCAGCACCAGTAAAGCCCATTGGCAACGGTTGGCTATAAGAAGCAACAAAATATGTATCACCGGCATTACCGAAGGTGACATCGTTGAGCAAGGTTTGCGCAGTCACGCCAAACGAACCATAAGTCAGACCCAGCATGGTTTCGTAGCCGGTTGATTCCCAACCTGGGTAGTAATAATAGACCGTGCCGCCGACTTGATAAGCCATCTCACCGACTTTGCCTTTGTAACCCGCATAAAAATCACTTTCGAGAGATTTACGGCTGTCTGCACCACTCGCGTTAGGATTGAGGTTGGCATAGTTGTAGCTCAGGGTCGAAAACCAATAACCCGCATAGAAACCACTGGCATGACTATAGTCGATGCTACCTTGTACCGCCGGTGTATCAGATTCAGGCGCATTGGTGATGCCGCGCAGGTTGTAGCTCGACAGCAAACCAATGTAACCCGTCACCGTATGATCAGAGGGTGCGGCGTCTTCTGCATGGACTGCACCAGATGCGACCAGACTAGCAACCACGAGTGTTTTCAGCATTGTATTCATCGAATGTACCACCCCAAGACTGTCAAAAAGATATCCCGCTCAAATCATGCTGACCTGTAGCAAGTACGCTTAGACAATCAAAAGCCGTGCCAACTTTTATTTATCAATAAAAAACAAATATTTAATAAAAATATCGACCCTAGACCTCTCGATTCTAAAAAAAATCATCTGACTACCCAGCCATGGCCACTCTTGGTGCACCAGTATAGTGCACCAAGATCATCCGCTCAAAAATCGACGATCAGGCTTTGATTTGACAGTACCATCGCTCCGATTATTCCCCAAGCAACTGGTAACACTGCGCCTGTAGGTGCAGGTGTTTTTGCCCCACGGCTGACTGCAAAAACTGCTCAAGCGTTTGTTTTAAGGTGGATAAATCAGCAACACGCTCAAACTGATCAATCCACGGTCGTACAGCAAAATCCTGCATACTCAGATCTAACATCAGATCCAAAATATCAAAACGTGCTGAGGCAAAGTCCACCACTCGCCGAGACGCTGGCACCGACAACACCGTTTGCTTGCGTGCAATCAGGCCAAGCTGTGCCAGTCGATGAATCGAGTCAAGATCCACCTGTGGTAATCCTTTATCGATCAGTTGCTGCACGGATGCCTCACCATCCACAAAAATCAGTAACCGACGCAGATAAACGTCCAACTGCGTTTGCTTAAAATTTTGTGGCTCATGGATTAGCAACAAGCCAAACTCCGTTTTGAGCGGAATATCATCCATTGCAAACATGATTAGGTATCCTCAGCACGCTTGATTTTAATCCGATTAATCGCGGTATCGAGTTTTTGGATATCGCCTAAAAATGCGTCACGGCCACTGTGTTCGGGTAATTGATCGGCTTGCTGCTTGAGATGGCTGGCGGCGGCATCAATCGCCAAATAAATATTGCGCAAACGGAGTTGCATCATCTCCAATGCCCCAATCAGCGAATGCGGTGACTGAGCATGTAGCGTTTGGGTGAGATCTCCAGTTGCAATCCGTGCTGTCGCGGCGACCGCATCTTCTGGATCAGCACCAAGCGCTTGTAATAACTTACGAATCAGTACAATCATGCCCAAGCTAAACAAGAACGCGCCGGTCAAGGTCAGCGCAAACAACAAGCCTTGCTGCCGATTGGCCTGATTACGCACACTGAGCGCCTGCTGATCGAAGCGCTGCTGCACTTGTTGTTGCATAAACTGCACCAAACCATCCATGCCCGATGAGGTTGGCCGGTCAATGCCACGCACCGCTGCATCAATCTGCTGCATCATCTCTAGTGTCATCGGCTGTCCCAAGTACGGCTGAATCGCAGCACGATATTGCTGGCCGAGTTGCTGATGATCCGAGATGAGTTGGTTGACCTTGCCTGTGGCCTCAGTCATTTTGAGCTGGATTAACTGCTGCTTCAGCGCATTCAGTCCACGCTGCATCTCTGCCTCGCGCTCCTCAAAACCATTCCAATACTTGGTTTGTAGGGTGAGATCATAGCCACGTAGCATGGTGTTTTTCCACTCTTGCACTTGGCGCTGAAAACTCACCTGTGACTGCCGCGCAGCATCCATGGTTTCGGACAGTTGTAGCCCATCTTGATAGGCACGATTGGTGGTTTGGATGAGTTGATTGACTTGAAAACGACTACCGAGCAACACCAAAACAATAATGGCCAGACTGATCACGGTGAGTACGGTTAATTTGTTGCGAAAACGCATGGGAGTTCCTCTCCTATTTTTGACTACAGCTCAAGACCACCACGTCACGTCGAGCAGAAGACACTTATCCCTCTACGATGAAGATTCATCTTTAGGTTTATGTGCGCCATCTGGCGTACGCTATTCTAGGCGGCATTCAACAACGACTGCGGATCATAGCCAGTGCGAACCAGATCATCATGGCAAAAATATGACAAAAACAACGAATTAACAAAAAAATCTTGCGTTATGCCGCATAATTTTAAATTTTATCAATAAGATGAACTGAACAGTCTCTGTACACAGACTGTTCAGTAGCCGACCATCGGTTTATTTGGCAGCGTCGATGGCTCTGAGAATCTCAGCGCGCGCCGCGTCTGCACCTTCCCAGCCGGTCAGTTTGACCCATTTGCCAGCTTCGAGTTCTTTATAACGGTTAAAGAAATGCTCAATCTGTTGAATCAGCAAGGCTGGCAGATCAGTATATTCTTGAACATCGCGATACAGCACTGATAGCTTGTCGTGTGGCACAGCAATCAGCTTGGTGTCGATCCCTGCATCGTCTTCCATGTTGAGCATACCAACCGGACGGCAGCGAATAACCGAACCAACCGCAACCGGATACGGCGTGACCACCAATACATCGAGCGGGTCACCATCTTCTGACAGCGTATGCGGAATGTAGCCGTAGTTGGCTGGATAAAACATCGGGGTCGCCATAAAGCGATCGACAAACACTGCACCAGAATCTTTGTCTACTTCGTATTTGATTGGATCATGGTTGGCAGGAATTTCAATGATCACATAGATGTCATTTGGGACGTCTTTACCAGCAGGAATCTCGTTATAGCTCATCAGGCATACACTCACAGGGTGAAAAAAATCCGACCAATTATACGGTGCAATGCGCAGCACTGCCTAGCAAGATACGGCAGAATATCCCGCGCCATTGGTCGAATGCTGACTTAGCTGATCCGTGCCGCTGCCACCAACAATAAGATTGGACAGGCCAAGCCGAGCAGCCAAATCACCGAACGAAACGCCGCCAGATTGGCCAAATAGGCAAACCCATAAATGATCCGCAACACCACATACGCCACGGCCAAATTATTAATCATCGCTTGCGGCACGATCATGTACTGCGCCATCAAGACCGCCGCCAAAAATACCGGCAATGTCTCAAAGCTATTCAATTGCGCAGCATTGGCACGCGCGGCCAGACCTTCCGCTTTGGCCAGCATCTGCCGTGGATTTTGGTTGTCTTTTGGCTTAAAACCAGCAGTGATTTTGGCAATCAAGGTAAAACTAAACGGCAGCACACTGGCGATGATCATACAATAGATCGCAACACTGACCTGACTCATTCAATAGCCCCTAGAGTAGTAGCGGCTAGTTTTAGCATTTTTTACCGGATAAGCACAGCGAACGTGCTGGCAACAGCTTGCATTCAGCCCACATCGGTAAATAATCCGTCGAATAAAATCGAGCTGAGATAGCGTTCACCGGAGTCTGGCAGAATCACCACGAGAGTCTTACCTTGTGATTCAGGCCGCTCAGCCACTCGGGCAGCCGCTGCCAACGCCGCGCCACACGAAATCCCACATAAAATCCCCTCCTCGGTTGCTGCCCGCCGCGCCCATATCACCGCCTCCGCGCTAGACACGGTTTGCACCTCATCGACCAGCGTAAGATCAAGGTTGTTTGGGATAAAGTTCGCGCCAATGCCTTGGATCTTGTGCGGCGCAGGCTGAATCGGCAGGCCAGCAAGCATTTGGCTGATCAGTGGTGACTCTGCCGGTTCGACCGCTACGCTGTATAGCGCTTGGCCTTGCGTCTGCTCAAAATAGCGCGAAATCCCAGTGATCGTACCGCCCGTGCCGACACCTGCCACCAAAATATCGACCGCGCCTTGCGTGGCCTGCCAGATTTCGGGCGCAGTTGTATCGTGGTGGATCTGTGGATTAGCCGGATTATCGAACTGCTGCGGCAAAAAATACTGTTCCGGCGCGCTGTCTTTAATCCGCTGCGCTTCATCCACCGCACCCTGCATGCCCAAGGCGGCATCAGTCAGCACCAGATTCGCGCCGAGGGCTTTCAGCACTTTACGCCGCTCGATACTCATGCTGGCAGGCATGGTCAAGGTGATTGGGTAGCCTTTGGCGGCCGCAACGAATGCCAACGCAATCCCCGTATTGCCGCTGGTCGGCTCAATAATATGCATGCCTTGGGTCAGCACACCGCGCTGTTCGGCATCCTTGACCAGTGCTGCCCCGACACGACACTTGACCGAAAACGCTGGATTACGGCTTTCGATTTTGGCCAGCACGGTCACACCGCGCGGCATGATTCGGTTGAGGCGGATTAATGGCGTATTGCCAATCGACTCGGCATTATTGTCATAGATCGCGATACCGCGATTGTTGTCGCTCGTGCTGCTCATAATTTTTATCTCATCTTGTCGATCCGGTCGTTTTATCTTGCCTGAAACAACTCGGTTTTTTCAAGTCAGTCAAAAAACATAAATATTTGAAATAAATACTTTTAGTTTTAAAAAACATCTTTAGCACAAAAACAGACAATCGCAGATGGCGTGAGATTGCTTATACTGGCTAACAGCATGCCGTCATCACGCCTGTACTGTCGTCGCAAGGCGTCAAGCCAAGGAAAAATCAATGAAATTGGACATTATTGACGCCTTTATTACGGGGCAAGCATTTTCCGGTAATCCTGCTGCGGTGGTCAGGGCAGAGCGTCCACTTGCTGATGCGCTGATGCAGCAAATCGCCGCCCAACACAATCTGGCCGAAACTGCGTTTATTTGGCCGCTGGATGCAGCCGCCAAGCGTTGGGACATTCGCTGGTTTTCGCCGCTGACCGAAGTCGAACTGTGTGGACATGCCACGCTAGCCGCCGCCTACTCGGTGTTTTGTGACTATCCGGCCGTCGAGCAGATTGAGTTTATTTCACGCCGACATGGTGCGTTGTCGGTCAGTTTACGGCCAGATGGCCTTGCACTGGATCTACCGATCCAAACCCAACGGCTGATTATTTCGCCGCCGTCGCAGTTGGTACGCGCGATTCCAGCCGGTTTTCGAGAGATTTTCTTGGGCATGGATTGGCTGGTGGTGTATGACGATCCCGAAATCGTCACCCGAGCGCAGCCAGATCTGGCACTGATCCGACAACTGCCCGATCGTGGCGTGATTTTAACCGCCTTTGGTGTCGGCGAATGTGATTTTATCAGTCGGTTCTTTGCGCCGCGTATTGGCATCGACGAGGACTCGGTCACCGGTTCAGCCCATTGCGCGCTTGCACCGTATTGGGGCGTTCGTTTAGAGAAGCAGCGCTTATCGGCATGGCAAGCATCGGCGCGCGGCGGCTTGCTCAGTGCTGAGATGAGTCGTGGGCGGGTTAACTTGATTGGTCAGTGCCGTTTATACAGTCGTGGTTGGATTTATTTGGAAGGAGTCTAGCCTGTCCGGTATGATGCGGCAGCGCTTGAATCTATCTCACCCCAGAGGAGCAACACGATGTCAGATGAGATGATCACCAAAATCGGCATGGGCATTGGTGTGCCGATTATTTTGGCATTTTTATTTTTTATTATCTGGGACTTGGCCAAGCAATCCAAAGCCGGACGCTTTGGCACGTTGATGATGTTTTTGGTACTGGGTGGCGGTTTTATCAGCTATATGATTAAAATGTTTTTGGAATGGTATGTTGGGCGTGGCATGTAATCGCTCTGACTTTTAAAAAAAATCCGCTATGCTGCTCGCCTTCATCGGTTTTTGGACACTCGGCGACTATGGCACTTAAAGCAACCATTTATAAATGCGATCTGAATATCGCTGATATGGATCGGCATTACTACGCCGACCACGCCTTGACGGTGGCCAAACACCCCTCCGAAACTGATGAACGTCTGTTGGTACGCATGCTGGGCTTTGCGCGCTTTGCCAGCGACACACCCGAATTTACCAAAGATTTATTTGAAACTGACCTGCCCGCGTTGTGGTGTCGTGACCTGACCGGTGCTTTGACCTTGTGGATTGAACTGGGTCAACCGGACGAGACTAAAATTCGTAAAGCCTGCAATCGGGTCGATCAAGTGGTGGTGGTCAGCTACGCCAGTAGCACCGAGACATGGTGGAAGCCGCTCGAAAGTAAAGTGGCACGGATGGATAATCTGACCGTATTGCAATTGCCGTGGCCGACCTTACAGACCCTTGCGGCGCAACTTGGACGCGGCATGCAGATGCAAATCAATGTGCAAGAAGGCGATTGGAGCGTGGCGATTGGCGACGGTGAGCCAGTGGCGCTGGATTGGATTGAGTTAAAGAAATCGCGCTAAACGCAAAAAATACGCACGAATACGACCCAACAAAAAACCACCCGAAGGTGGTTTTTTTCAATCAACAGCTTATTTGCGCAATTCTTTACGCAAGATTTTGCCAACCGGTGATTTTGGCAATTCCGCCAAAAACTCGACATAACGCGGCTGCTTATAGCCCGTCAGGTTTTCACGGCAATAGGCCAAGATTTCTTCTTCGGTCAGGCTAGCATCGCTCTTCACGATAAACAGCTTCGGCACTTCACCGCTCTTGTCGTTCGGGATACCGATAGCAGCAGCTTCCAGCACTTTCGGGTGCATGGTGACCACTTCTTCGATTTCGGCTGGATAAACGTTAAAGCCAGACACCAAGATCATATCTTTCTTACGATCGACGATTTTGACGTAGCCTTTGTCATCCATCACGCCGATATCACCTGAACGGAAATACCCATCGCTGGTCATCACTTTGTCGGTTTCGTCCGGACGTTGCCAGTAGCCTTTCATGACCTGTGGGCCACGAATCGCAATCTCGCCACGCTCACCAATCGGCATCAGATTGCCGTCATCATCCATGATCGCAATATCAGTCGATGGCAAAGGAATACCAATCGTGCCAGTATACTTGGTGATATTCGGTGGATTCGCGGTGGCCACTGGTGAGGTTTCGGACAGACCATAACCTTCAACAATCGGCACGCCGGTGATGTCTTGCCATGCTTGCGCCGTCGATGGCAATACCGCCATGCCGCCGCCCATCGCCAGCTTCATACCCGAGTGGTCGAGGTTTTTAAAGTCGTCGTTATGCACCAACGCATTAAACAAGGTATTCACCGCAGGGAAGAACGACGGACGATACTTACCAACTTCTTTGACCAAGCCTGGGATGTCGCGCGGGTTCGGCACCAGCACGTTCAGGCTGCCTTTGTACATGCCATACATGGCACAGACCATAAAGGCAAAAATATGATACAGCGGCAAGGCACACAGAATAGTCTGCGCATCTTGTTCGCCTTTGCCAAACGCCACTTGGAACAAGGTGTCGACCTGAATCAGGTTGGCCACGAGGTTCTTGTGGGTCAGTTCGGCACCTTTCGATACGCCGGTCGTGCCACCCGTGTACTGCAACACAGCGGTATCACTGAGCGACAGGGTCGGACGCTGGTAGTTGCTCGCATTACCCGAAGCGAGCGCGGCTTTAAACGCGGTGTGCTTGCCGATATTCCATGCCGGTACTTGTTTGCGGACTTTACGCACCACAAAGTTGACCAACAAACCTTTAATCCCCAGCATATCGCCCACAGTGGCGACCACCACATGCTTGACAGGGGTATTTTTGGCAATCGGTTGATACACAGCAGCAAAGTTTTCGAGGATGATCAACACCTCTGAGCCAGAGTCTTTCAGTTGATGCTCAAGCTCACGCGAGGTATACAACGGATTGACGTTGACCAGCACATAACCCGCTCGCAAAATCGCCACCGCCGCAATCGGATATTGCAACACGTTCGGCATCATCACGGCGACACGCGCGCCTTGCTTCAAACCCAACGACTGTAAGTAGGCTGCAAATTTACGACTGGCTTGATCCACGTCACCAAACGTCATCCGCTTGTCCATGCAGACAAAAGCATCGCGCTCACGGTATTTTTGAAAATTTTGCTCGAACAAATCAACCATCGAGGTTTGTTCTGCGGGTAACACCACTTCTGCCGGAATGCCTGAAGTTTTGTAGGTTTCCAACCACACTTTTTCCATCAAGATCTCTCCAGATCATCTTAAGTAAACACCGTCATACAGTATAAGTGTTTGCGCCATCTGTCCACTGATACTCTTGACTAAAAAATCTTCAGGCGATTTTTTTTAGCCATTGACAAACAAACGATGTCTTCCTGCGCGTTTGGCTTGGTATAACGCATCATCGGCACGGATCAATAGCTGTAGATTATCGGTCTCGTTGATGAGGCTGGTCGCAATGCCGACACTCACCGTAATATGACTGGCCACTTGTGACCAGCGATGCTCGACCGCCAAGCGATCCACCGACTGAATAATCCGCCGTGCCACTTCAATTGCGCCTTGGGTATTGGTGTTCGGCAAAATCAAGACAAATGACTCACCACTATAGCGGCAGGCTTGATCAGCCGGACGCAGCAAACACTCACGCAACAGTTGCGCGACCTGCTGCAATACCGCATCACCAGCGACTGCGCCATAATTATCGTTGTATAAATTAAAATAATCTAAATCAATATACAGCAGGGACAGCTCCTGCTGATCGCGACGAGTCCGCTCCCATTCACGCCGAAAAATATCATCAAACGAGCGCCGATTCGGCAGTCCCGACAGCAAATCTTCGCGTGCCGCCGAGTCGAGTTTTTTTTGTAGGCCTTGCAACACATGCCCTTGCTCAGTCAACAGCAACTCCTGCAAAAAGGCCAACCGATGACCCGCTTCAATCAACGCCATCACAAACAGAATCACTGCGCCATATAACACCGCCAAATGACCAAATTTCAGCCAACTGATCTCAACTCCGGCAAACAACGCGATCAATAAGCCTGTCGCAGAAGAAAACAACAACATCGCGCCAAACAGCCAAACCCGAATCCGTGAGGCAAACGCCATAATCAGCAACATTAAGCCGGTATTGAGCATCGCATGATCAGCATAATCGGCGGTCTGCGCAAAAAAATAGCTCAGTAGCAGCAGAACCAACACCAACATGCCACAGCCTGCCACGATCCACTCAAAATTGGCTAACCAACGCGGTCTGGTCGGTACAAACACCCCGATCAATAGACTGGCCAACAACGGCAGCCATACCAACCACAAGGTGAGCCCTTGATAAGCAAACATATCTTCAGGATAAAACTGCAAGCTCATGCCCAAAATCATCACATAGACGATCAACAGCATCGGCCAACCTAAACGCACCACCTCACGGTATTCTGCGGCACGCTGGGTCATGTACCGCTGTTCAAGCTCAGCTTGGGCAAAATGTAGACTGAGGCGGCGCTGTTCCACTTGATCACGCACGCTGTTCAAGACGCGCTCGGATAGGCGCGGCACAGCACTCTGCACGTCAAAAGGTGCTTGCGCAGTATATAAGTTCATCGGTGCCTTGAGTGGCGCCGTGTTTTTGGATGTACTCAAAATGCTGCTCCTGCAACGGATTGTACTGTTGTTTTACTGAGAATCCTTGCCCAGTCTATCTGTACACCAGCCTCCAATTTTTCATATTGTTCCACAAAATACAAGCACCAATCGCAAAACACGCGCAGATCACACACAACAGAAACCACCCATCCACGTTGTTGTGGACAACGCAGATCCATGTGTTGTGCCAGCATGTTTATACAGACTGCAACTGATGCGCTTTTTGGTAGCCTCGCGGCAACAAATGCCCACGCGCACCGCGCTTGCCCGCGTAATGCGCCAAGTCACTCGGCTTTAAGGTCAAACCGCGCGAACCGGCGATCAGTTGCACACTGCTCGTCGCAGCAAAAGCACAGACAGCAGTGACGGTCTCACTGGCTTCAAGCTGAATCAGTTTATTCCCTTTACCCTTGTTCAGCACTGGCAGATCCGCCAAACCATACACCAACAATCGGCCAGCCGACGACAACACCGCGATGCGATCAGCGTCTGCGGGCACGATCAGCACCGGTAATAGTTGTGCAGCATCTGACAGGCTAACCATCACTTTACCTGCTTTGGCATTGCTGTCTAACGCCCCCAATTGACTGACGAAGCCATAGCCTTGCGTCGAGGCCAAAATCATCTGTTGTGACTCATCGCCCATCAGCACCTGCGTAAACGTCGCTTGTGCAGGCGGTGACAGCTTACTGGTGACCGGCTCGCCTTGACCACGCGCTGATGGTAATGCACTCGCGAGTAAGCCGTAACTGCGCCCCGTCGAATCCAACAGATAGGCACGCTGATTGCTCTTACCGGTCGCATGACTCAAGTACGCATCACCAGCACGATAGTTCAGTTGGATCGGATCGACATCGCTGCCCTTGGCACTGCGAATCCAACCGGCTTGTGACAGCACCACGGTCACCGCTTCGGCTGGCACCAAGTCAGACTCTTTTAGGGCGACCGCTTCGCCACGTTCAACCAGTGGTGAGCGACGCAGATCACCGAATTTTTTGGCATCTGCTTGTAGCTCACTGATCAGTAGTTTTTTGAGAGAATCGGGGTTATTTAACTGCTCTTGAATACCATCACGCTGTGCCAGCAATTCAGCTTGCTCACGGCGCAACTCCATTTCTTCTAAGCGTGCCAAATGGCGTAATTTTAAATCCAAAATCGCATCAGCTTGCAGCCCGTCCAGCCCAAAGGTCGCCATCAGCACCGCTTTCGGTTGGTCTTCTTCGCGGATAATCCGAATCACTTCGTCGAGATTCAGATAAGCAATCAGCAAACCTTGCAGCAGATGCAGACGTTTTTCGATTTTGTCCAAATGATGACGTAAGCGGCGGCGCACGGTTTCTTGGCGCGACACCAGCCACTCCAACAAGATGCCTTTCAGTGACTTGACCTGTGGCCGACCATCTAGGCCGATCACATTTAGATTGACTCGATAGCTCGACTCTAAATCGGTGGTGGCAAACAAATGACTCATCAACGCATCGGTATCGACCCGATTCGAGCGCAGCACAATCACGATACGGGTCGGATGCTCGTGGTCAGACTCATCACGGATATCGGTGACCAGTGGCAGTTTTTTGGCCTGCATCTGATCCGCAATCTGGCTGATAATCTTGTTGCCAGAGATTTGGTACGGCAGCGCGGTAATCACGATCTCGGCTTTATCGACCTGATAAATCGCCCGCATCCGATAGCTACCACGTCCAGTGGTTTGGATTTTGAGCAGTTCAGCAGCAGGCGTGATCAGTTCGGCGTCAGTCGGCAGGTCAGGTGCAGGAATATAGCTGGCCAGCTTTTCATCGGATAACTCTGGGTTTTTCAGCAGTTCAATCGTGCCTTTGACCACTTCACGCAGGTTATGCGGCGGAATATCGGTCGCCATGCCGACCGCAATGCCGGTCGTACCATTCAGTAAAATATTCGGCAGCCGCGCCGGTAGTACCATCGGCTCTTGCAGTGTGCCGTCGAAGTTGTCTTGCCAATCGACAGTGCCTTGCCCAAGCTCACTGAGTAAGGTTTCGCTATAAGCGGATAGCTTGGCCTCGGTGTAGCGCATCGCTGCAAACGACTTTGGGTCATCCGGTGAGCCCCAGTTGCCCTGCCCTTCGACCAGCGGATAACGGTAGCTAAACGGCTGTGCCATCAGCACCATCGCTTCATAACAGGCTGAATCACCATGCGGATGGTACTTGCCCAATACATCGCCGACGGTACGCGCAGATTTTTTCGGTTTGCCGCTATTTTTAAGACCCAGCTCACTCATCGCATAGATGATGCGCCGTTGCACCGGCTTCAGCCCATCGGCGATATGCGGCAACGCACGATCCATGATCACGTACATGGCGTAATTTAGGTACGCCTGCTCAGTGAACTCGGCGACCGAGCGATTTTCAGTGGCGGCATTAACGAAGCTGGTCATGGCAAGCAAAATCAAAAAACAGACAGACTGCGATCATAGGGGTTTTTGCACAAATTGCACATGCCGAACGTCACCGATTGACGTAATGTTTGGGTACAGCGTTCGGCAGCAACAGACACGATTGACGCAACCGATTAATCTTCTAAATGCAACTCAGCAGTGGTTTTGCCACCACGCGCCCGCAACAACTCCAAGGTGGCCTGCTCTTCTGGCAACGCATCCGACCACTCGACCAGATCAAAATCCACCTCAAACCACAACTGACTGATCGACGACAAAATGGTCATGCCCTCGTCATCCAAGCGATTTGGGTTGACGCCCAGATCCAGCAATTGCTGTACCACTGGTACACAAGCTGCGCTGGCCGCATCCCACAAAGGGCCAAAAAACTCATCAATATCCCACAGATGGACATTCGCACCTGCTGCAATCAAAGCATCAATAATCTGCTGATATGGCACGAGGAGCTTGGCTTTTTCGGCTTCCTCTAACGGTTGCTCCGTTTCGTAGCCATGCACCACCGCTTCCCACCAATGAAACAATTGATCACAGATCTGGGTCAGTGGTGAGCCGAGTTCTGGCTCAATAAAATTTGGGCTAATGCCCTGACTCAGCAACGACTGAACCTGCGGCACGTCGAGCTGCATAATCGCTTGGCTCAGCGCCATTTGTTGGTCGGTCAGCATGATGAAATACCCAAAAAAAAGAGTGGCAACTATTGTTGCACACTCTATGTCGATTCAGCGGATGAGGCGCATGTAATCCGATTACCGTCTGATCAGGGATTGATCATCTTGGCAACCTCACTCAGGCATGACGAATCCGCTGTCCATTAAGATCCGAATCGGATGCGTCAGTGCCATGTCGGCGATCAAGCATACGCTCGGCAAATACGGTGTAAACGCGACCGACCGTGATGACCAACAACACAGCAGTAGGAACAATCAGAACAGGCATTTCAGCAAATAACAACATGATGGCGACTCCTTGGTGATTGACCTGATCAGCGCCACAGACAGGACAGTGGATGCTGATCGGGCGAACAAAGGGCGATTTCAGACATCGAGCCGTGACTTGAACATAACGAACTTGGCAGCGGGTTTTCTTGAAATTTTGTCTTACAATAACAATTGAATGACATAAGCTGTCGCTTTAGTCTGACAACTAGACAGGTCAATCACGCCTTGTGCTTCATCCTAAATGCTCAAAATACTTTACTCTAAACGCCTAAAACAGTAACGCTGACTGATCGACACACAAAAGCAAACATGTACAAGCTAAGCACATGTTATAAGCCTAAAAAATCAAACCTGACTCGAACGACCATGCCTTATCCAATACTGCCAACAGTCGCGACTGTGCTGATGCTCGGCTATGGCACAGCCCATGCGACCCTAGAATTAGAGACACCCACAACAACACTTACCACACTGACAGACCAGTCTATTGAAAAAATTAGGGATATTAGCCAACCACGTCCCACCGCCGATCTCTGGATCGACGAACAACATGCCAACATTCAAGACAAACTCAAAACGCAAGCTGATCGTATGGATGGCTGGTTTGCGGACACCGAATCTGGCAAAGCTCGCGCTTCGGTGCGATTGATTCTAGACAATCGCTGGGATAAATATA
Source organism: Moraxellaceae bacterium (assembly GCA_049301135.1). GTDB lineage: Bacteria > Pseudomonadota > Gammaproteobacteria > Pseudomonadales > Moraxellaceae > JAYXXU01. The sequence continues at coordinate 27,720 of JBAQKP010000065.1, forward strand.
ACGAACTCGACCAAAAACTGCGGATTCGCGGCAGTGTGCGTCTGCCCAATGCCGACAAACGTTTTCGCTTGGTGTTCGGTGATGATACCTTGGATGATGAGCAGCCTAGCGGTTTGCCTGTCAATCCCAGCACTCAAAATACGGCCAGTACAGTCAATACAAACAGCACCGACGCGCCTACCAGTGCAGATGCGCCAAGTCGCCGTCAACAAGTCAACGACCAAGCACGCCGTGATAACGCCTCGATTGCGCTACGTTTTTTAAGTACTGTGGATGATGATATACAGGCTGATTTTGATGTTGGGGTACGTTCCGGCACTGATGTGTATGCCAGAACCGAATTGAGCCGCGCGTGGCAACACGATGAGCAACTGGCCTCGACCTTACGCCAAACAGTACGTTACGGTGCAGAAAGCCAACTGTACGCCCGCACCGATTATGACCTGCGTTATCAGGTCGCGGAGCAGCCACTGATGCGCTATTACGTCGAGTGGACATACGCGGAGCCAGATAAGCAGCTTGGCTTTAGCTGGGTGCATCGTTTTTCACGCGAACATTCTTTTTTTGAAAGTCATGCACTGTCCTATGGTTTTTTGGTCGCAGGCAACCTAAAGGATCGTGATCTACAGCGCAATGCCTATGGCCCTTGGGTCTCATGGCGGCAAGCGGCCTTTCGCGAGTGGTTTTTTATACAAGCTGATCTGAATTATTTTGATGATCGACCACAACGCCGTAGTCATTATCCATCGGCGTTGTTACGCTTAGAAGCGGTGTTTTAACACACGTCTGTGAAATTAAAAAAGCCCACACACAAAGCATGGGCTATCTTCACACTAAAAAATCACCAAATAATCAAGCATTCAGCAACAGTGCATTCACCCGCTTGAGATACGCTGCTGGATCATCGGGTAAGCCACCTTCGGCCAGTAGCGCCTGATCAAACAACACATTCGCTAGATCATCAAACTGTGTAGTGCTTTCCAAACGTTTGATCAACGGATGCTCAGGGTTAATCTCCAGTGTCGGCTTCGACTCTGGTACGGGTTGACCAGCTTGCTTCAGCATCCGCGCCAACTGCCCCGAAATCTCGCCTTCGCCGACCACCAAACACGCCGGACTATCGACCAAACGAGTCGTTACCCGCACATCTTTGGCTTTACCACTTAAGCTGCTCGACAGTCTTTCTAGCAGTGGTTTCATGGTTTCAGCGGCGGCTTCGGCGGCTTTTTTCTCCTCTTCGTCTTGCAGACTGCCCAGATCAGCCGCGCCTTTGGCGACGCTTTGCAGCGGCGTGCCATCGAATTCATTGACGAAGTTCATCGCCCACTCATCGACACGGTCGCTCATCAGCAGCACTTCGATGCCTTTTTTGCGGAACAGCTCCAATTGTGGACTGTTTTTGGCAGCGGCCAGACTGTCGGCGGTGATGTAGTAAATCGCCGCTTGGCCGTCTTTCATATTGGCTTTGTACTGCGCCAACGACACGCTGACCTCATCCGTGTTGGTCGAGGCAAAGCGTAGCAACTTGGCAATTTTTTCTTGGTTGCCAAAGTCTTCGCCCAAGCCTTCTTTCAGCACTGAGCCAAACTCTGTATAGAAGGTCGCATACTTGTCTTTGCTGTCCTGCTCGTCGCTGTTGGCCAGTTGCTCCAGCATTGATAGGATGCGGCGGGTATTACCTTCACGGATCGCTTTGACATCACGGCTTTCTTGCAACAACTCGCGGCTGACGTTCAACGGCAGATCAGCGCTGTCGATTACGCCTTTGATAAAGCGCAAATAATTCGGCAGCAGATTGTCGGCTTCGTCCATGATAAACACGCGCTTCACATACAGCTTAATGCCGCCTTTGTGTTCGCGATAAAACAAGTCCGCCGGTGCTTTGCTCGGCACATACAGCAATTGGGTGTATTCGGTGCTGCCTTCGACGCGGTTGTGTGACCACGTCAGCGGCGCGGCTTGGTCGTAGCTGATGTTTTTGTAGAAGTCGATATACTGCTGTTCGGTAATGTCTTTTTTGGCACGTGTCCACAGCGCACTGGCGGAGTTGATAGTTTCCCACTCGCCGGTTTTGAGCATTTCGCCGCCGACATTGTTACCGTCCTGATCTTTATCATCTCGGTCTTTATCGGCTTGCCATTCTTCCTTTTCCATCTGAATCGGCAGGCTGATATGGTCAGAGTATTTGTTGATGATGGACTTGAGTTTCCATGCATTCAGGTACTCTTTGGCATCGTCACGCAGGTGCAAAATCACCGACGTACCGCGTTCGGCGCGTTCAATCGTTTGCACGTCAAAGTCGCCTGTGCCACCACTGATCCAGCGCACGCCCTGTTCGGCAGATGCACCGGCGCGGCGCGATTCAACGGTGATTTTATCCGCGACAATAAAGCCCGAATAAAAACCAACGCCAAACTGACCGATCAGTTGTGAGTCAGATTTTTGGTCGCCCGATAGTTTGGAAACGAAGTCTTTGGTGCCGGATTTGGCAATCGTGCCGAGGTTTTCAATCGCTTCGGCTTCGCTTAAACCAATGCCATTGTCGGTAATGGTGATGGTATTGGCGGCGCTGTCAAAGCTGACCCGTACGCGCAGATCGGGCTGATCTTCGTACAAGCTGCCGTCGTTAATCGCTTCGAAGCGAAGTTTGTCACACGCGTCCGAGGCATTCGAGACCAGTTCGCGCAAAAAAATCTCAGGGTTGGAATACAGTGAGTGGGTGACCAAATGTAGTAGTTGGGCGACTTCAGCTTGAAAACTATAGCTTTTGCTGGTCGGGGTGGTTTGATCGCTCATCGTCAACTCCATGCTGTGGTGAGTGAAACATGTGGGCGGATTGCCCGTTTCGGATGACTCAGCAATGGGGGTCGCGGTGAATAATTCAAGCAAAAATGACGCTTAAAACCGAAACTTCACTTGCAACAAATGCCAACCAAACTGACTTTTAATAGGCCCTTGAATCACTTTTTCCTCACCGGCAAACACTGCGCGATCAATTGGCCGTACCAGTTGGCCTTGTCGCACCTCACCGAGTTCGCCGCCTTTTTTACCGGATGGACAGGTCGAATGCTGCTTGGCGAGCTTGGCAAAATCCGCACCCAAGCCCAATTGTTGCTTGAGTTGCGCGGCAAGCTCGCGGTCTTTGACCAAAATATGACGCACAATCGCAGGCATGTGGTCGGCACTCGACAAAAAAAGATGGCGGTTATGGTAAGTGTTTTTGCGTTGCCATAAAACATTAATGCAAGCGTTTTACAGTGATGAGGTCAATCCACACATGATGCTGACCTCACCATGAACGCACATACCCAAGCAGCAGAATTTACAACAGAATCTGTGGATGCATCGAATAGCCACCATGTGCGCAGTATTTTTTTGTCGGATATTCATCTGGGTTCCGGTGGTTGTAAGGCTGAGGCACTGCTCGAATTTTTAAGGGATTACGACAGTGATTATCTGTTTTTGGTCGGGGATATTATCGATGGTTGGCAACTGAAATCACGCTGGTATTGGCCGCAAGCGCATAACGATGTGATCCAAAAAATCCTGCGCAAAGTCCGCAAAGGCACGCGGGTGCGCTATATCGCCGGCAACCATGATAGTTTTGTGCGTAAGTTTATTGGGCTGACCTTTGGTGGGATTGAGGTGCTTGAAGACTATGTGCATCTGACTGCGGATGGCAAACGGCTGTGGCTGACGCATGGCGATTATTTTGATGGGGTGGTGCAGCATTCACGCTGGATTACTCATATCGGCGATGTGGCCTATGAAAGCGTACTGGTGGTAAATAGTCATCTAAATCGGCTACGCGCACGGGTTGGACTGCCCTATTGGTCGCTGTCGAGCTATCTCAAATACAAAGTCAAAACAGCCGTGCAGTTTATTGCGACATTTGAAGAGGCAGTGGCAAAAGAGGCGAAAAAACGCGGTATGGATGCGGTGTTATGTGGGCATATTCATCACGCGGCGATGCGTGAGATCGACGGGGTGCTATATCTGAATGACGGCGATTGGGTCGAAAGCCTCACCGCGATGGTGGAGCATCACGATGGGCGTTTTGAGCTGGTGGAGTGGCAAAAAGTGCGGGGACAGGTTGGGGAGTTAATCCGTCCTCAACAAATGTAGTTTGTCGTGCTTTTTCAACGTATCGAACGACATCTCTGCCTGAGCAAGAATGAGTTGCGCCATCTCTCCATGTTGGATTGCGATCCAAGGTGCTGGATTCGTGTCCCAGTTTTTATATTTAAAACCTGTCCATGCAGGCCACCACAAACTTTCACTATTAAAAGCCCAACTCGGTTGCTGCGTCAAAAAATGTCTTAACTCGACAAAACGATCATCATTTTTATGATCAACTGGCGCAGACTTCCTACGAAAACCGATGCGACAGTCACCTGTGTTCAGACCAAAAAACTCAAAACCAAATCCATATTGAGCACCTTCATCTATCCCCAAAAAAAATCCAAAATATCTTTTTTTATGGAGTATCTTAAAATCTTTACAAGTCATAAACCAGTTACGCTCAACACATGCCTCTTGCAACTGTGAGGCAAGTAGCCTCATTAAATTCAACTTCAAATCGTTCATGCTATTTTGAACTAAAAAAGCGGCATCAATAGAACTGGCAGATTGCGTCACAAGCTTAACGATTTCATGCTTTTCACTCATATCCCGCACTCCTAAAAAACGTTTTTGAATGTAGCCAATAAACTCTTTAACAAACACTTCCACACGAATGCTTTGGATATAGCCCAAACAGGACTCTAGCCAAGGGATAAGGTCTGCGTAGCTTAAAATTGTGATTTTTTCATCAGCTAGCCAACTCTCTAGCTGATCTTTTGGAACACTATGCTCACTTGGCTCTGAGCCATCATATTTCAAATACACCAAGTGAAAAAGCTTATGCCCTCTCTTTTCTAGCTCTACATAATAATCAAGCATCTGGTCTTTTTGGTCGCTTGCAAATGGCTTGTTTTCGATACATAGGCTAATATCGTGCTGGTCACTTTTGATAGTCAGATAAATATCCATACTGCGCTGTGTTCCAGAAGCTTTAGTTTGTACTTCTGTGTCTACTTTAATTTTTTGATTGGGGCGATTACTCAGATCGATAGCATCAGACCACTCACATGCCAGCAGCTTAAGAAAACCTTTTAAAAACAGATCACCTTGCGCATGAGATTTTGATGGATCTAGCAAATCGGCCAAAATCCGACTCAGCATCAATTCATTGGTTTGAATGTAATTAAAAGCATTAAAGTCTGGTGCGATCTGTGCCGCATACATTTTTCGACTGGCTTCAATCCGCTGTGTCGCTGCAATCACGTCTTTCAGTAGTTTTTCTAAGTGTTCCATTTAAGCATCTCAGAGCCATATTAGCCCTGAGATGCTATCGTTCAAACGATTGCTTTACAAGTCAAACCTGCCGCGCGCCTGCATGCGCTTGGCGTAAATTCGGCTGGAAGCAACTGCCGCGGGCATAGCCCTTGGCGTTCGCTAGGCTGGAGGCAGTGCCTCCAGAAACCCCTAGCTCACTCCCATTCAATCGTTGCGGGTGGTTTGCTGCTCACATCATAAGTGACGCGGGCGACTTCCTTGATTTCATTCATAATGCGGTTGCTCACGGTTTCAATCAGGTCATACGGCAGGTGGGCAAAACGCGCCGTCATAAAGTCCACCGTTTCCACCGCCCGCAGCGCAATCACCCACGCATAACGACGGCCATCACCGACCACTCCGACCGACTTAATCGGTTGAAACACCGCAAACGCTTGCGCGGTCTTGGCATACCAACCACTGCGATTCAACTCTTCCATAAAAATCGCATCGGCTCGGCGCAGGATATCGGCATATTCTTTTTTGACTTCACCCAAGATCCGCACACCCAAACCCGGTCCGGGGAACGGATGACGATAAATCATCGATTCTGGCAAACCGAGCGCCACGCCAAGCTTACGCACTTCGTCCTTAAACAAATCGCGTAACGGCTCAACCAACTTAAACGCCAAATCCTTCGGCAAGCCGCCGACATTGTGGTGTGACTTGATGTTGTGCGCCTTGCCATGCTTGCTACCGGCTGACTCGATCACATCCGGATAAATCGTGCCTTGCGCCAAAAAGGTCACGCCGTCGAGTTTGCGGGCTTCTTCGGCAAACACTGCAATAAATTCACGGCCAATAATTTTGCGCTTGGCTTCAGGGTCGCTTTCGCCGGCCAGCGCACCCAAAAAGCGGCTTTCGGCATCAGCGCGAATCACCCGAATGCCCATGTTGTCAGCAAACATTTGCATGACTTGGTCGCCTTCGTTTAAGCGCAACAAGCCATTATCGACAAACACGCAGGTCAATTGGTCGCCAATCGCACGGTGCAACAGCGCCGCCACCACCGATGAATCCACACCACCCGACAGGCCGAGCAGCACTTTGTCGTTGCCCACTTGCGCACGGACTTTTTCAATCAATAAATCAATGATGTTGTCGGAGTTCCAGTCTTTGGCACAGCCACAAATGTCATGCACAAAACGGCCAATCAGGGCTTCGCCTTGCAGGGTATGCGTCACTTCTGGATGAAACTGTACGCCATAAAACTGGCGGGCTTCGTCGCTAATGGCAGCAATCGGGCAGCTTGGCGTGCTGGCGGTCACGCGAAAATTGGCCGGAATTTGAGTGACTTTATCGCCGTGGCTCATCCAAACCTTGAGCTTGCCTGCGCTGTCTTCAATGCCTGCAAACAGCCGGTCGGCCTGCGCCACGTCAATTTCGGCATAGCCAAATTCATGTACCGTACCGGCTTCAACTTTGCCGCCCAATTGCTCGGACATGGTTTGCATGCCATAGCAAATGCCCAACACCGGAATCCCCAGATCAAACACCACTTGGGGCGCACGCGGGCTGTCGGCCACATGGACGCTCTCAGGGCCGCCCGACAAAATAATGCCTTTGGGGTTAAACGCACGAATGGCCGCGTCGTCCATGTCGTAGGCATACATTTCTGAATACACACCGGCTTCACGCACCCGACGGGCGATCAGTTGGCTGTATTGCGAGCCAAAATCCAGAATCAAAATGCGATCTTGGGTAATACTCGGCACGATGGTGGACATGGAGGTCGGCGTGGTCATGGTCATCCAAACAAACAGGCAATCAATAAGCCGCATATTCTAGCAGTTTTTGATAATTTTTGGCGCAGACGCGATCTGTTCACAGCTGATCAGCCTTGATTTGCAAAGCACCAAAAACACACTACGCAAAAACACTGATTTTGGATTCAGCGCTGCAACCAGATCACAACCAAAGATGCAAAAGCGCGTCAGTTGCGCCACGCAACGCAGACGGACAGCCTTAATCGCTTCATGTTTTCCTGTAAGCAGGTGATTGCGCACAAAATACTCAGCCGCGATTAAACCAAAGACCTCACAGGATGACCGCCAGCATGATGCCGAACGCTTTTAAACCCTCTCGTTTTAAAAAACCCGCCTTGGTACTGGCCGTCGCTGCACTCTGTGGGCTTGGACTCGCGGGCTGTAATGACGACGATGATATGGTGTCTAACCCTACACCGACGCCAATGCCGACTGGCGACCTAATTGCCCTGACCGAATCTGGCCAAATCGCCTCCGTTAATCGCAGTGCTCCTACTGCTTTGGTTTCTACCCAAACAGTAAGCGGCCTAAAAACCAACGACAGCCTGATCGGGATTGATTATCGTCCAGCAGATGGCAAACTGTACGGCGTGGGTGCGCTCGGCAATATCTACATCATCGACCCGTCAACCGGCGTGGCCACCTTTAAAGTGGCGCTGACCGCCGATGCGACCGATACCACCAGCCCATTTGTCCGTATTACCGGCAATGCCAGCCTAATGTCGCTAGACTTTAACCCAGTGCCGGATCGCCTGCGCGTGGTCGGCAATGACGGCCAAAACCTACGCATTAATGTCGATACCGGTGCAACCTTTACCGATACCGCGTTGAATGGCGGTGGCAGTCCGATCGTGACCGCCGTGGCGTATACCAATAGTTTTGCGGGTGCTGGCTCGACGCGGATGTTTAACATAGATGTCAATCAAGATCGGCTGTATCTACAAAATCCACCGAACGACGGCACTCTCAGTAGCTTTGCCTCCCTCGGTGTCAACGCGAACGGCAGCAGTGGTTTTGATATCGACGGCATGAATAACATGGGCTACGCCGCGCTTAAAGTCGGTAGCGCACTCCAGCTGCACAGCATTAATCTGGGTGCATTAGGCACAGAAACGGTCGCAGCCAGCTTACTCGGTGCACTGCCCGCCAGTCTGGGCGACGTGCGTGGCATCGCCCTGAAGCCCGCGATGACTACCGGTGTAACCGTACAAGGTTTAAGTGCCAACAATCAGTTGGTCAGCTTCAGCCCATTGACCCCAAGCATGACCACTAGCAAAGCCATCACTGGCTTGATGACTGGTGAAACCATCGTCGGCATCGACTATCGTCTACGCACCGAAAGCGATAAATCTGGCGTACTGTATGGCCTGTCGAATCTGGGCAACCTGTACATCATCAACAGCGACACTGGCGCTGCGACTGGAAAACTGGCACTGACGGCTGATCCAACTGATACCTCAGCCCCATTTGCTGGACTGGCTGGCACAGCGTTTGCGGTCGATTTTAACCCCGTACCAGATCGGATTCGGGTACTGAGCAATACTGGCCAGAGCCTACGGATTAATGTCGATACTGGTGTAACCATTACTGACGGGGCAATCAATGGGGTGACTGGCGCTGTGGTGTCTGCTGCGGCATATACCAATAGCTTCCAGCGTCTGAACGCTGGCACTACCATGCTGCTTGACCTCGATCAAACCAGCAATCAGTTGCTACTACAAAGCCCACCAAACGACGGCACAGTCGCGCCGATTGGTGCATTTGGGGCGGCGTTGACACTCAGTGCGAGTAACGGCATGGACATTGCGGGCGGAGATAATGGTTTGGTGCTGGCAACCAACGGCGCAGGTTTGTACCGTATTAATCTGATGACCGGTGCAGCGACCGAGCTAGCCCCTAAAGTTGGCAGCGCAACCACACCAGCACTGATTGACTTGGCGATTCTGCTGAAATAATCAAAATGCGCTAAAACCAAAAAACCGCTCTGATTTCCGAGCGGTTTTTTTACACAACAGCAGGATTAAAAAACCCAACTGACTTACCACGTTTTATACGGCAAAAACTTACCATTTAAAGTTATCAGCACACGGTCGCCTTTTGGGTCTTCGATCTTGTCAATCTCCATCGAAAAATCAATCGCACTCATGATACCGTCACCAAATTTTTCCTGAATAATCGCCTTCATGGTGTCGCCATACACCCCAACCATTTCATACAAACGATATACCAGTGGATCGGTCGGTACGGCTTGCGTCCAGATTTTGGTCGGATACTGCTGAAGCTGCTTGGCAATACTGGCATCTAAGCCCAATACCTCACAGAGCGCTTGCGCATCGGCAGCGGGCATACTGTTCATGCCCAGACAGGCGGAGGCCACCCAGACAGGCGACTTGCCGATGGCTACACCTATCGCCTCCCATGTCAGATCTTTAGCACCTTTGGCGGCTAAAATAGTCTGGCTCAATGCAGTGGTATTTGGATTCATTGACAGTCTCCTACAACATAACAGTGGATTTAAAAAACGGCATTTGCCCAAGTAGTTGCAGCAAATGCCGGTGCAAAAACAACGTCAATCAGTCCGCCTGTTAAAACTTATAATCGATCTGTAACCACAGTTTGCTGAGGTCTTGCTTCAGCACGGCTGGCGTAGTGGCATCATCGCCGCCTTGATAGTGGGCGAGCTTGATTAATCCGGTCGTGTTGGGATTCAGCTTGCGACCTGCGCTCAGGTTGATCTCATCGCCATAATGCGTGCTGCCCGCATCTGACTCAAAACGATGCAACGCCGCTGCCAGATTAAAGCCTGCGACTGCACCGCTGATTTTGATGTTGGTATCGACCAGACCCGCCGCAGGCGTATTAATAAATTTATCTGCCCAACCATTGAACGCATGCAACGTGGCCAGCGGCGTGGCAAAACCAGACTCTAGGCTTTCTTGTTGCACACTGAGCTTGGCCTTGCCAAAGTCATAGCCCAGCATCACGCTATAATAATCAGCATCCGGCGCGGCGATTTTTGTACCATCAGCGTATTTTTGTTGCTGTGCGTAGGCCACGTCATACAGAACTTTGTCGGCTTTGCCATCAACATGAATCGAGGCATATTGACGACTGCGGTCGGTTTGCACGTTGGCTTGTAGTGCCAATTGGCCGATTTTTTCACGACCTTCTAAGCCCGCCCAAAACAAGCTGACATTGGCACCGATTGGCGTTTTGATTTTGGCATTGATCAGCGGCAGCCGAATATCACCGCTTTGACCGTTGATCATCGCGACTTGGGTTGCATAGGCCACTTGTAAATCCAGCCACGGTGCAAGTTCTTTGCTTTGATAACTCAGTGCATCAAACACTTGGTCGTTTTGCCGCCATGCCACATCACCGATGAAGCGGGCGTTATCCACCACGATCTTTTGCCGACCGAGTTTGGCGCCATAACCACTAAAATACGCCTGATTGACGTCGGTTAATTCAGGATCAACCACCAGCGCGTATTTGACGTTGGGTTGTACTGTAGGAATGTTGTAGTTATCGACGATGGCGCGAATATCCTCGAACTCGACATAGGCTTTAATGCCTTGAATCGGCGCAGTTTCGTAACCCAGTACACTACGCACAGTCAGCGCGGTAGCGTTGTCGGCAGTCGTTGTGTCCTGCTCGACCAACTCCAAGCGTGGGCGAATCTGGATCACCGCTTTACCGCCTTTGAGTGCTTCAGTAAACACGTCAGCGGCATGACTCGGCATGCTCAAGACAGTCGCTGCGATTGCACTCGCCAATAGCGATGATGTGCGTAAAAAATGGTTTGGTGCAGTCGTTTTAAACATGGTGTCTCCCCCGAAACAACGATCAAAAAAAGCAATCAAAAACAGCAACAACTCAACATCGGGATGCACTGACCGAGTACCTTGTCAAAACTGACAAGGCAGGCACGGTCAATCGCGTTACAACAGGAAAAACTTAGGCGGCTGGGCGTTTTTGGCGCTGGTACAAAAACTCCATCACTTGCGAGCGCAGGTGGTGGTAGTGCGGGTCATTGGCCAGTAGCAGCCGATCACGCGGATGCGGCAAATCGACCGTTAAAATTTCACCAATCGTGGCGGCGGGGCCATTGGTCATCATCACGATGCGGTCGGACAGCAACACCGCCTCATCGACATCGTGGGTCACCATCACCGCAGTGGCATGGGTCTTTTGCACAATCCCGATCAGCTCATCTTGCAGGTGGGCGCGAGTCAGCGCATCCAACGCACCAAAGGGCTCATCCAGCAGTAGCACTTGTGGCTGCATCGACAGTGCGCGCGCAATCCCGACCCGTTGCTTCATACCGCCGGACACTTCATTCGGATATTTGTGCATCGCGTGCGACAGGCCAACCATGCTGAGTGCGGCTTCGGTGCGTTCCTTGAGTTGGGCTTTGTTTTCTTTGTCCGCAAACACCCGCTCGACCGCCAGATAGACATTGTCAAAGCAGGTCAACCACGGCAGCAACGAGTGGTTTTGGAACACTACTGCCCGCTCAGGGCCTGGCCCTGCGATTTCACGACCATTACAAATCACATGGCCTTTGCTCGGCGTGGTTAAGCCTGCGATCAAGTTGAGCAAGGTCGATTTGCCACAACCCGAGTGGCCGATGAGGCTGACAAACTCGCCTTTACTGACCTTGAGATTGATATCGCGTAACGCCTCAAACTCGCCTTTTTTGGTCTTAAAGCTCATACCCACTTGACCGACTTCAACGTAACCGTTCGTGCCGAGTGGCAATGTGGCATGAATTTCTAGGCTATCGCTCATGATGTCACCTCGCCGCGTGAAACAAGATTAGTGATCAGAATCAACACTTTTTCGAGTGCCAGACCGATCAGACCCACCACAAAAATCGCAATAATAATGTGTGCGACGTTCAGGTTATTCCACTCGTCCCAGACCCAGAAGCCCAAACCGACACCGCCAGTCAGCATTTCAGCCGCCACGATCACCAGCCACGCCACGCCAATCGACAGACGAATACCGGTCAGCAAATACGGTAGGGTCGCTGGCAGCAAAATCTTGGTAAACACCTTCCATTCGGACAGACGCAGCACGCGTGCCACGTTCAGATAATCTTGAGGAATCTGCGACACACCCGCAGCGGTATTCAGAATGATCGGCCAAATCGCACTGATAAAAATCACCCAAATCGACGCCGGTTCAGCCGCCTTAAACACCAAAAGTCCAATCGGCAGCCATGCCAACGGTGACACTGGACGCAATAGCGAAATAATCGGCGCAAACATGTCACGAATAAACGCAAAGCGACCGATGATAAAACCAAGCGGAATGCCGACTGCTGCCGCCATGCCAAAGCCCATACCGACCCGACCGAGCGAGTACAGAATATTCCAGCCGATGCCCATGTCATTCGGACCGTTTTGGTAAAACGGATCAGCGAATAGCAGCAGCGCCGCCTGCCATGTCACCCAAGGATTGGGCAATTCGGTACGAAATTGACTCAAAATCGTCCATAAGCCCAAAAACACGGCGATCCCGATCAGCGGCGGAATGGCGGTTTTGGCGCCACTCACCGCAAGCTGCGACACCCGTTCGGCACGCCAAGTGCTTGGACTGGCAATCACTTCGGATACTGACTCTTTCACCACGCTCACATCACTACTCATGATTCGACTCTCCTGTGTGGCATGGCAAGCGGTTGCTGTGCCACACGATTGATAAAGGCCAATTACGCTTTAATCGCGAAACTATCCGCATATGCAGCAGGATTCGTGCCGTCCCAGACTTTGCCATCCATCAAGCGACTGGAGCGTAGCGGTGAGGCAGGCACGGCCACTTTGACTTGGGTTGCAGCTTGCTTGTACAGATCGATCTGATTGACCTGTTTGGCAATCCCAATGTAATCCACATGCCGATTGATCAAGCCCCAACGCTTGTGTTGGGTCATGAACCACATGCCATCAGACAGATACGGGAAGTTGGTTTTGCCGCCGTTGTGAAATTTCATCATGTTGCCATCGACCCACTTACGGCCTGCACCATTGTCGTACTGCCCCAAGAAACGCCCCATGATGGTCGCCTCTGGACAGTTGACGTAGCCTTTTTGCGCGATGATCTTGGCAACGCTGGCACGGTTTTTAAAATCGTCCAGATAACGACAGGCCTCCAACACCGCCATCATTAGGGCGCGCGCGGTATTGGGATTTTGTTGGACGAAGGCACGGGTACAGCCCAGCACTTTTTCGGGATGATTGACCCAGATATCTTGCGTGGTTGCTGCGGTAAAGCCGACGCCGGTTTCAATTGCCCGTGCATTCCACGGCTCACCGACGCAGAAGCCGTCCATGTTGCCGACCTGCATGTTGCTGACCATTTGTGGTGGTGGTACGACGATATTCTTCACGTCTTTGACTGGATTGACGCCGTTAGCGGCCAGCCAATAGTTCAACCACATCGCATGCGTGCCGGTCGGAAAGGTCTGTGCAAAGGTCATTTGTTTGCCACTGGCAATGTATTTTTTCAGACCCGCACCGTTGGTCACGCCAGACTGAATCAGCTTGTTGGCTAAGGTGATCGCCTGACCGTTGTTATTCAGGTTCATCAACACGGCCATTGGGGTGGCATTCGCGCCGATGCCGTTATTGACGCCGTACATGAGGCCGTACAACACATGCGCCGCGTCTAATTCACCGTTGATCAACTTGTCGCGCACGCCTGCCCACGAGGCTTCTTTGGACAACTCAATGGTGATGCCGTATTTTTTATCGAGTCCCAGCTTGCTGGCCATCACAATCGGTGCGCAATCGGTCAATGGAATAAAACCGACTTTGATATTGGTCTTTTCGGGCGCATCTGATCCCGCAGCATATGCACTGCTCGATAGACTGAGCAAACCTGCGCTCGCAGCGCCTGCTGCACCCAATACCGCACTCTGCTGCAAAAACTGCCGACGATTGGTGATCAAGATTGCGCCTGTTTCGGCACTCGTATCATCAGTCATATTGACGGGATCATGGCTCATAACAAACTCCAAGCAGCATCGTTGCTGTTTTAAATAAAAAACGCCCATACCGCTGCTGCGGTATGGACGCCATTGTCCAAATTTGACTATTGATTGATGCACGCACCGTAGCCAAACAAAACCAAACTGTTACACCCATCATTGGATGTCTTCTTAGACAATGCAGAATGCGTGCCAACTTCTAAAATAAATTCAACTCAATGTTTTTTATAAATTTAAAAAAATATCATCGGCAGGCAACGTGCCCTGCTCCGTGCATCAGCCACGCCTTAATCTGATGCACTCGCACCATAACGCATCCAGCAACTGTGCCAAAACTGCTCGAATTTGCTACGGCAACAGGCTCACCCGCACGGGTCAATCGGTTTTTTCGGATGATTTGCGGCACAATCCGCACTGAGTTGCACCAATTCGGAAGAGAGATGATGGTAGAGGGTACAGCTTTAGCGCATTCATCCACATGTAGCGGGATTATTTTGGCCGGTGGACAAGGCTCGCGCATGGGCGGCGTTGATAAGGGTTGGGTTGAATGGCAGGGCTTGCCATTGATTCAACACGTCATCCAGCGACTCGCGCCACAGGTCGATGATCTGGTGATCAGTGCCAATCGCTCACTCGAGCAATATCAAGCGCTGGGGCATCCGGTAGTCGCGGATCACCTGCCCGATTTCTCAGGGCCTTTGGCTGGGATTGCCGCCGCACTGGCGGTCTGTCGGCACGATTGGGCATTGGTCGTGGCGTGTGATTGTCCGTTGTTGCCGTTGCATCTCGGTCAGACGCTGCGTGATGCACACCCCAACGCCCTGCTAAGACTGGTACATGACGGCACACATTTACAGCCGTTATTTATGTTGCTACACCGGCAACTGTTGCCCAGCTTGCAACAGGCACTCGCCCAGCAACAGTATAAAGTCGGGCAATGGGCACGCGCGCAGTCTCCACAGATTGTGCAGATCACCACGCCTGCGGCCTTTGTCAATTTCAATACACGGGCTGACTTGAGCTAGCGGCTGCACAGCCTTGATTCTATAAGATGGGCGACCACGCTTGGCTGTCGTCACGACCTGCCCGCTCTGGTGCAAAAGTGTAAAAAAATAGACTGATTACATTGCTATTTCATCAAGGCTGGGTAGTATCAAACGGGTAAACAAATCGGCTGACTTGAGTTCAGCGACCACCAGATTTTTAAAACGATTGATTTAGGACGTGGTATCTATGGAACTGACCATCGGCGCGAACACCGCCATCCCCACCGATCAGCTTGAACTCCAATTGCGCATCGTTCCACGTAGCGGCGCAGTCGCGACCGTGGATGTGTCGGCCTATGCGTTAGCCGAGGCCAGCCAAAAAGTGCGTGGCGACCAAGACATGATTTTTTATGGGCAACTGCGGCATGCCTCTGGCGCGATTGAACTGCAACAAATTGATCCGCACAACAGTCGGTTTATGCTCAAGTTGCCGCAAGTCGATGCCACACTCGGCAAAATCGCCTTCACTGCGGCGATGGAACAAGCCGGACAGACCTTTAATAGCATCGAAAAAATCGAACTTAAACTACTGCATAACGGCCAAACCTTGGCACACGCGCAACTCGACGGTCAAGGCCGTTCTGAAGCTGCCTTGATTCTGGGTGAATGCTATCGTCGTAATGGTACATGGAAATTTCGCCTGATTGGGCAAGGCTTTAATGGTGGCTTAAAACCGCTGGCCGAGCATTTTGGCGTGGTGATTGCTGATGCGCCGCCGGTCGCTGCGCCAACTGTTTCAGTGCAAAAACCCAGCACGCCAGTCCCAGCCGCTGCACCAAAAGTTTCTTTAAGCAAAGTCAGTCTGGACAAAAACAACCGTCAAGTCAGCCTCGAAAAAACCGGCGCAGGCTTTGGTGAAATCAAAATCAACTTGAACTGGAATAAATCCGGCGCACCGGCGGCCGCTGCGAAGACTGGATTTTTTGCCAAGCTGCTGCCGACCAGCACAAAAGGCATTGATTTAGACCTTGGCTGTCTGTACGAATTGCAAAATGGTGACCGCTCGATTGTGCAAGCCCTCGGCAATATGTTCGGTGATTTTAATCGCGCCCCGTTTATCCAACTGTCCGGTGATGACCGGACTGGCGCAGTCTCCGATGGCGAATGGATGCGCATCAACGGCCAACACTGGGCGCAAGTGAAACGCGTGATTATTTACGCCTTTATCTACGAAGGTGTCCCCAACTGGGCAGCCACCGATGCCGTGATCACCATCTATGTGCCGAACCAACCGCCGATTGAGATTGCATTGACTGAAGGTGACTCGGGTAAATCGCTGTGTGGCGTGGTCTTGCTGGAAAATCGCGGCGGCAGCATCCATGTGTCGCGTGAAGTGCGTTATTTTACCAGCCAAAAACCCCTCGATGAGCATTATGGCTGGGGCTTGCGCTGGAGTAAGGGTAGTAAAGACTAAGTTTTTTTAACACTCGAGCGTTTTGATCATTAACAGACATCGAGATTTTTCAACTCTGTAGGAAAACAGGAGTAACAACAAATGGCAATTTCACTGGGCAAAGGCGGCAATTTATCGCTGACCAAAACCGATCCAAGCCTGAGCAAAATTTTAGTCGGTTTGGGTTGGGATGAGCGAGCGACTGATGGCAATGATTTTGACTTAGACGCCAGTGCGTTTTTGTTGAATAGCAGCGGTAAAGTCCGTAGCGACGCCGATTTTATTTTTTATAACCAGTTGCGCTCGGCTGAAGGCTCAGTCGAACACACCGGTGACAATCGCAGCGGCCAAGGCGATGGCGATGATGAGTCGGTCAAAGTCGATCTGTCGCGGGTGCCTGCCGATGTGGACAAAATCGTGATTACCGTCACCATCCACGATGCCGATGCCCGCCGCCAAAACTTCGGTCAAGTCGCCAATGCGTTTATTCGCGTGGTGAACGACGTGACCGGCCAAGAAGTAGTGCGCTTTGATTTGGCCGAAGACTACTCGACCGAAACTGCGATGGTGTTTGGCGAGTTGTATCGTCATAACGGCGAGTGGAAATTCCGTGCGGTCGGGCAAGGCTATGCCGGTGGACTCGGTGCCATGTGTCGGCAGTTTGGGATTAGCATTTAAGCCAATCCTAGACGTCTGCTGTTTTAGACACCTGCTGTTAAAGCACGGCATAGCAGTGTTGTGTCGTGCCGAATTGCTGCTCATCTGATCGCTGCCAGCGGTCACTCACAAGATCATGCTTGTCAAGCAGTGGCGAATATGATCAATTGCGCCATCTTTAACAGATAAGGGATGTTATGAAACATTTTCGCTTTTCGATCATCTTTTCGGTGATCTGCCTTGCCCTCGGGGTGTGGTGGGGCTTCAACGGCGGTGGATTGGCAGGTGCGTTCTCTGCATTTTTGCTAGTCGGCATTCTGGCCGTGATGGAAGTGTCACTGTCGTTTGATAATGCGGTGGTGAACGCCTCGGTGCTAAAGCACTGGGACGAGTTCTGGAAGATGCTGTTCTTGACCGTCGGGATTTTGGTTGCAGTGTTCGGCATGCGCTTGCTGTTCCCGTTGCTGATTGTCGGCGTGACGGCGGACATGAGCATGATGGAAGTCGCCAAACTCGCCCTCAATGACCCAGAGGCTTACTCGGCCAAATTGATGGCGCATCATGCCGAAATTGCCGCATTTGGTGGCATGTTCTTGCTATTGGTGTTTTTAAACTTCCTATTCGATCCAGACAAAGACACGCACTGGTTTGTTTGGCTTGAAGAAAAGCTCGGTCGCCTCGGTAAAGTCGATGCAATTTCGGTGTTTATCGCGATGATTACCCTGCTGACCGGCGTAAATTTTGTCGCCGAAGCGCAGCAATCGGTGGTACTGCTAGCGGGTGTTTGGGGCATCTTGGTGTATGTCGGCGTTAGCGTCTTAAGCAATCTGCTGGCTGGCGATAATGACGATGGCGAGGTCGGAAAAGCAGTACAGCGCGGCGGCATTGCAGGCTTCTTATATCTCGAAGTGCTGGATGCCTCGTTTAGCTTTGACGGCGTGATTGGGGCGTTTGCGATCACTAGCGACGTGGTGATCATCATGCTGGGTCTGGCGATTGGTGCGATTTTTGTGCGGTCGATGACGATTTATCTGGTTGAAAAAGGCACCTTGGATGCCTATATCTACCTTGAACATGGTGCGCATTACGCGATTGGTGCACTGGCGTTTATCATGATTGCAGGCATGACTGGTGCACATGTGCCAGAAGTCATTACTGGCCTGATCGGTGTGGCGTTTATTGTGTGGGCGGTGTTTGCGTCAATAAAACACAACAAACTAAACCCCGCATAATCAGCGCTATTGGTTAAAGTAAGTGCGCGGCCGTGGCGCGATACCTGCCCTAATTTGGGGCAAGTATCGGGCAGACAGCCGACTGGTTTGACCTTCTATTAAGTGCATTTTCAAGGAGCAAGACTCATGGCGATCAGCCTGACCAAAGGTGGTAACGTAAATCTGAGCAAAGAAGCCCCAAGCATGACCAAAATGACCATTGGTCTGGGTTGGAATCCACGCGCGACCGACGGCCAAGCCTTCGACTTGGACGCGATTGCCTTCTTGCTGGGTGCAAATGATAAGGTTCGTACTGACACCGATTTCATCTTTTTTAACAACAAAAAATCTGCCGACGGTGGCGTTGAGCATACCGGCGACAACCAAACCGGCGAAGGTGATGGTGATGACGAGCAACTGATTGTTGACCTGACCAAAGTCGGTGCAGACGTTAGCAAAATCGTGTTCTGTGTGACCATTTATCAAGGTCAAGAACGTGGCCAAAACTTCGGCCAAGTCAGCAACGCATTTATCCGTGTGGTCAATCAAGGCGACCAAAAAGAAGTGGCACGCTTTGATCTGTCCGAAGACAGCAGCACCGAAACCGCGATGGTGTTCGGCGAACTGTACAAGCACAACAGCGAGTGGAAATTCCGCGCGGTCGGTCAAGGCTTTAACGGTGGCTTAGGGCCATTGGCGGGTTCTTACGGCGTCAACGTGTAAGCGTTCGCGTTCGCGTTCGCCGTTTACCCTGTGTCTGGCCGATACTCAATCGCGTTTGGGTATCGGCTTTTTTGTGAATGTTTGCTGAGGACTGTCTGATGACCACATTTACCCTCGTCGGCACGACCGAACCGTTTTTGCATGTCGGTATGCAGCGTGGCGACAAGATTTTTTGTGAAAGTAACGCGATGGTGATGATGGAAGACACCTTGGAGTTAAAAGGCAAGCTGCAAGGTGGTCTCGGTCAAGCCTTGTTGCGGCGCTTTGCCAACGACGAATCACTGTTTCAACAACACATCGAAGCGGTACGCGGTGACGGTGACTGCCTACTCGCCCCGACACTCGACGGCGATTTACAGATTCTCGATGTCGGGCAGCGCCAATACACCTTGGCCGACGGTGCATTTGTGGCCGCCACTGACAAGGTCGAACTGAAAGTCAAAATGAACAGCAGCATCGGCGGTGCGCTGTTCGGTGATAACGGTGGTTTTTTGGTGATGCACACTGCGGGCGTGGGTCAATTGGTCGTGTCCGGCGCGGGATCGTTGTTCGAACTGGAAGTCACCCCTGATAAACAAGTGATCGTCGATAACGGCCATGTGGTCTGTTGGGATACACAGCTTGAATACGAACTCTCGACCAGCACCACGCAAGGCACTGGTTTTTTTGGCAATCTGATCAACAGCGCCACCAGCGGCGAAGGTATGGTACTGCGCTTTCGCGGCGCCGGTCGTATCGTGGTCTGCTCACGCAATCGCCAAAATACCGTGACTTGGCTACATTCCAAGCTCGGCGGCAGTTAATCCATCAGCCGCTTTTAACCCATTCACTTTGATGATTTTACAAGGAGCAACATCATGGCTGTTAGTTTGGAAAAAGGTCAAAAAATCTCCCTCGACAAAACCGCAGGCAGCAGCCTGACCCAAATCAAAATGGGCTTGGGTTGGGATGTCGCCAAAAGCAAAGGCTTTTTCGGCTTCGGCGGCGGCTCAGAAGAAATTGATTTGGATGCCTCATGCTTGATGTTTGATGAGCAAAATCAGTCGGTCGATGCCATTTGGTTTGCACAACTGACCAGCAAGGACGGCAGCATTCGGCACTCCGGTGACAACCGGACTGGTGCAGGTGATGGCGATGACGAAACCATCACCGTCGATCTGACTCGTATTCCGGCCAACGTCAAAAGCCTGATGTTTACCGTGAATAGCTTTCGTGGTCAAAGCTTTGAAAAAGTGCAAAACGCCTATTGCCGCTTGATTAACGCGCAAAATAGCCAAGAAGTCGCCAAATTCAACTTGTCTTGCCAAGGCGCACACACCGCGCTGATCGTGGCCAAGCTGTACCGTCATAACGGCGAGTGGAAAATGCACGCGATTGGTGAAACCGCCAAAGGCAGCACCTTCCATGACCTGATGCCACAAATGACTGCGCAACTCTAAGTCTTCCATCGTTGAATCGTTATACAAGTCAACGCATGCTGTGCTAGATTCAGCATGCGTTTTTTTATGCGCTTCTTCCTGTTTTTTTGACGCTTTTTTGATGTTTCTTGATCGCAACTTGATATTTAGGCAGTACAAATCATGGCCGTTTGGCTCTTAGAAGGACAATCCAGTCAACGCGACTTACTCCAAGCCCTCCGCCCAGTGCTGCCCGCTGAGATGCCGCTGTATGCGTCACATCGCAAATTTCGCCCTGAGATTACCGACTGCGCCGACCACGCATGGCGTGAACCCGCCGATGATGCCGAACGGGTGCAATGGGTGCTCGACACCGCACAACAACAGCAGATTAAGCTGGTCTGGGCAGGACGGCGCGGCCAAGTGTACGAGCCACATCGCGACGCATTTACAGCGGCAGGCATCGACCTGATCAGCGGTGCAACCAGTCTACAAGATCTGCTGGATCTGGACAGCAAGGCGATTTTTGCCGAACGCTGTGAGCAGGCAGGCATTCCAGTAGCCAGTGGTTGGGTGGTCGAGAATGGTGCGGAATTAGCCGACGTGGTCGCCGCGCAACGTGAGCAGCATGCGCTGTGTATTAAGCCGGTGCATGGGATTTTTGGTGAAGGGTTTTGGCGCTTGGTTGATGATTTATCGCCATTTCGCTGTTTTTTAACACCGGATGATCGACGGGTAAATACCCAACTGTTGATCGACAGTTACAGCGCCCAAGCTGAACCGAAACCGATGTTGGTGATGCCGTATTTAGCTGGGACAGAATATTCGGTCGATATGGTCTGTGAGGCCGGTCAAGTGATCGCTGCGGTCGCTCGTGACAAGCGTGACGACAAAAGCCAATGCCTGATGCTTGAACACGAGGTGATCGAACTGGCGCGGCGCGTAGTGGCGTTGTTTGGCTGTGATGGCATCGTCAACCTCCAAAGCAAAAGTGATGCGCACGGCCAGCAACACGTGTTAGAAATCAACGCCCGCCCCTCTGGTGGGATTGGTTATACCATGCACACGGGGCTAAATCTGGCGGCGATTTGTGTGTTGCGGCGTTTAGGCTTACCTGTGCCCGCCATGCAGACGCATAGCCCAGTGGTGGTAAGACCACTGACCACCAGTGTTTTAATCCGTAATGATTGAGGTGAATAGTCATGGTTGATCTGGTATTGGGTGCGAATACTGCACTGTCCGGCCATGCGCCCCGCATTCAACTCACGTTGCAAGGACAGCAGCAGATCGGTGAACAACTTGGTTTGGTCTGGCTCGCCTTAGATGCGCAGCGCAAACCGACTGGCACGCCAGCCTACTTACAAAGTCCGACCGACTGGGCAAATGTTGAACCGATCACACAAGGCGCAGCGTGGCAACTGCAACTCAGCCAAGTCCCGCCGAATACACAACACCTGATGCTGGTGCTGTATAGCTATGCCAGCAAAACCACGCTGGGACAGGTCGAATGCAAGCTCGAATGCAGCACCGATCAGATCCACTACATGCCACAACTGCGCAATAGCACCGACAGCGCGATGATTGTGCTGGAGGTGTATCAGCGCAATGGTCAATGGAAGCTACGCGCACTGGCCGAAGGCTCACCGTATGGCTTGGCCGCTCTCGGTCGCCGCTTGGAATTGGCGCTGGATGAGAAACACCCGACCGCAGGTCAACCGAGCAGTCCAAGCACTGGCAGTCAGGGCTATGACGGCGCAGGTCGTGGCGGTTATGGCAATGACAACGACCGGCCAAATGACTGGACAGGCACAGCGTTTGCGATCAGCCCACGTCATCTGCTGACTTGTGCGCATGTCGCCGATGAAGCCCGCCAAATCCAACTCAGCTCGCTACAAGGTCGCCGTACCGCGCAATGTATTGCGATGGATCGACCGAATGACGTGGCGGTATTGCTGATCAATGAACAAGATTTGCCGCATGTGTTGTCGGTCAAACAAGGCCGCGCCGGTGAACTCGGCGAGTCGGTCACCGCGTTGGGCTATCCGTTATCAGGATTAATCGGCAGTCATTTACAAGTCACACAGGGCTGTATTTCGAGTTTACGCGGCTATCAGGAGGATATTGGTCGGTTGCAATTTACCGCGCCGATTCAGTCCGGTTCGAGTGGCAGTCCGTTGCTGGATCAACAAGGTCAAGTGTTGGGCATGGTCACTTCGTCGTTGGTAAATGCTCAAAATATGAATTTTGCGGTGAAGCATTATTTGCTGTGGGCGCTGCTGGATACGATTGGTTTTGACGTGCCTGCGGCATCGCAACGGGTCAGCCTTGCGTCACTCAGCCAGACCCAACTGGTCAAACAAGCCCAATCGGCAATTTGGCAAGTCAGTTGTCAGCGCTGATTTTTTGTAAAACTAGCGGAATTATTAGCTAAAAACTAATATAATACTCCCGTATGGTTTTTTGGTACAACCACATGAATTCAGTTGAGTATAAGCTCAAGGCACTGAAGCAACTCCGAAAAATCCATCCTGATCATGGTAAGCAGATTCGTGGCAAGATTGACGAGTTGGTTCATATGCCTGATTGTCTTAACGTGAAAGCGCTAACCAATCATCAGTACCAGTATCGCTTACGCGTGGGAAACTATCGAGTGTTTTTTGACTTTGATGGTGTGATTCAAGTGGTGAGTATTGAAGAGGTGAAAAAACGTGATGAACGCACATACTGAACCCACGATTATTCGAGATGCTGGTGGACACCCTGCGTTTGTGGTGTTGCCGATTGCCGAATATCAAGCCTTAAAGAAGCAAGCCCACATCGAGCCGACCGTCCCCGCTTCGGTGGTCAATGCAGTGTTCGACCACGACTGGACACCGATTCGGGCATGGCGTGAACATCTCAAACTCAGCCAAGTCGAGGTTGCAGCACGCTTGGGCATTACTCAATCGGCGTATGCACAGCAAGAATCAAGCAGCACGCTACGCAAGTCTAGCAAGCTGAAGATCGCCGCTGCGTTGGGGATTCGGTTTGAGCAGTTGGATTTCTAGGGCTGAATTGACAGCCGCGTGGCAAAAGACAGTCGCTTTAAGTCGCGTTCGGCATTTTTGGCGGCGGGTGCTGAGGTGTTGTTACAGCGCGTGTAAGCACGCAAAACCGCCATCAACACCTCGCCTCACTCGCATCTTTTAATACTCAGGCACGGATTCCTCGCCTGATTTTTTCCTAAAATTTTCATCATCTTGGCAATAACGCAGACAGTCACTGACAATACTCATCAGCCGAATCAAATGCTCTGGTTTATCCAAGTAGACCTGATCACCCATTGCAAAACTGAGCCCTGCTCGTCTGACCTCAATGCGACGCACGTTAGTCATTGGCACCGCAAACTGCACCGTTGGGCTTTTTTTGTCACCGTAATAACGCAGCAGCCAGCGATTACTTTTATTCTGGTACAAAATCGAGTAATAGCTTTCGGTGTCTTTGGCGTAGATTTCCTGCTCAGGCAACAACTCTTGAATGATCTCTAACAAGCGCATTTCGGTTTTGGTGGTGATAATCTTTGGGTTGTTCGGGTCAACGATGCTATCCGGCTGCACAATCGGTTCAGCTTTGACGGTTTGAATCGTGGTAATGGTATTTGCGCCAGACAGCTTTTGCACAATGATTTCACTCATCGCATGCTCAACCGCAGTTTTCACCAACGGGGTGATGCTGTCCAAAAATTTCACCGTCAACTGCCGTTGTACATTGGCATGCCCAGCCACATAACGCACAAAATCATGATCGACATTGGAGAGGCTGTTGCTGATCACGGTCTTAAAATTTTGGATGTACTGACTTTCTTCCGCAAAACTGCGCAGCTTGGCAGCTTGAAAGTTATCGTGCATAAACTGATGTAGTTGATCATAATTTTGGCAACGATCTGCCATAAAATCAATCACTAAAAACGGATGCTCATCCATCACGTTGGCATTGATCAGATCGGTAAAAAACCGCCATTCTTTACCATTGGTAATCGCGGCAATCGTCACGCCGATGGTGCTGTTAAAATAACGAGCAAGCTGTGGCGCATGGTTGACTAGCTTTTCTTTGTAGGCTTTGGCTTCCACAAACATCACCGGCTGACCATTGCAATACAGTGCATAATCGACCCGCTCCGATGCCTTTACCCCACGCATATCCGCACAATATTCAGCCAACACTTTGGTCGGATCGTATGGATTGAAGCCAAGAATTTCCAGCAATGGCAAAATCAACGCTTGTTTGGTGGTTTCCTCAGAGTTGCAGTGCGTGCCAACGCGTTTAACATGCTCAATGTGAGCTTTAATTCGATTAATCAACTGATCCATCTTTTTGCGTCCATGTGCTGATGGTATGAAAACCTATACTGCCATAGTTTTGCTGGCTATCGACAGCCTTTACAGTAAAGCCACTGATGATTTTTTCTCACACACCACATCGATAAACCGCGTAAAATCAGCACGATTTGCTGCCGCCAATATTGGTTTTGCTGTACTGAATTGAGTCACTTGATGATGAATGTTGAACTAAGTCGCGGGCAACTGCACCTTACCCCCACCCGCGAGCATTGGCCGCTACAAGACCTGCTCGGCTTTGCCGAACGCATCAACCCGAAGCGGGCGTTTTTGTTCGTGTCTAAAGTGCTGGGACGGCATATTCCGGTTGCACCAAGCGAGATGCGCCGTGCCTTTAGCGATCTGGCAGCACAGATTCCCGATGACCTGCCCGAACCAATCTTATTGATTGGCATGGCCGAAACCGCCG
>JBAQKP010000066.1:0-6771 GCA_049301135.1 Moraxellaceae bacterium
ATGCACGAGGGTCTGCCAAGGGGCAGGCGGTTGCGCCGTTGTTTGCGAGTGTGGCTGTGGCGATCAAGCACGATGCTGCGCTATACGACCTACTGGCCTTGGTCGATTGTGTTCGCTTGGGACAGGCGCGTGAGCGGCAGGTGGCGGTTGCACAGTTGGAACAACTGCTTGGGAAATCGGCATGAGTATGAATCTACAGCGTCATCGAGAGATGCTGCAACACGTGGCGGAGGCACTGGGTGCAGAACTCTGCACACAGATGGCGTTTGTTGGTGGTTGCACCACGGGCTTGTTACTCACCGATGCGTTTAGCCAAGAGCAGGTTCGACACACTGACGATGTTGATTTAATTGTTCATGTGCTGGGTTACGCAGACTACAACATGTTGCAGCAGCGGCTTAGACAGCGAGGATTCCGTGACAGTTTGGAGCAACACGATCCGATTTGTACGATGCGCCTTGGAACGCTGCGGGTGGACTTTATGCCAGATGATGCCAGCGTGTTGGGCTTTGGCAATCAGTGGTATGCGGAAGCACTGCAAACCGCAACCCATTACCTGCTGACTGAGACGCTGAGCATTCGCTTAATCCATCCCGTGTACTTTGTTGCGACCAAGCTTGAAGCGTACCACGGGCGTGGTCAAAACGATCCGATAGGCAGCCAAGACATCGAGGACTTGTTAAATTTGGTCGAAGGTCGGGCAGAGTTATTTGCAGAAATTCAAGCTGCGTCTGACAGTCTTAAAACATATATCGGGCAGCAATTTTCTGCATTACTGATTCATGACGGTTTTGCAGACGCGATACAAGACTGTACGCGGGGTGACCAAGCACGAGCTGATCTGCTGTTTGAGCGTCTTGAGAATATTGTGAAGGTTTGCAAGTCGGATTAATGCGATCAAGCAGGGCTTGTCTGTGTCGCATAAGTTGTAAGTTATGCGACAAATCCAAAATCACCGCAAATCCTCAGTTTTTGGTGTCGCAAAAATACGGTGCGAAAGTGTACCATTACGATACAATTTTGCGACAGCCCAAACAGGGTGTGTCAGGGAATATCGATGCACAGAGGGGATTTTCGATGCTGATTGGTTATGCACGGGTGTCAACCGATGATCAACATCTCGACCAGCAGCGAAGTGCGTTGCGTGCGGTCGATTGCCAACGGATCTACGAGGAGAAGTTGTCTGGTGCACAACGACAGCGACCAGAGCTGAATCGGTTACTCGATCATGTGCGTGAAGGCGATGTGCTGGTGGTGACGCGATTGGATCGGTTGGCGCGTTCGACACAGGACTTGCTGGAAATTTCGGAGTTGCTTAGTCGGGCAGGGGTGGGGTTACGGTCGTTGGCCGAGCCGTGGGCAGATACCACGTCACCTTCTGGCAAAATGGTACTAACCATCTTTGCGGGGATTGCGGAGTTTGAGCGGTCATTGATTGCTGAGCGTACCCATGCCGGTCGGGTATCGGCCAAACAAAAAGGGGTACGGTTTGGCCGACCCCCTAAACTAACCCCAGAACAGATTAGCCTAGGGCAGCGTTTAATCGCTGAGGGCACGTCAGTGCGTGAGACAGCAAGAATCCTCAACTGTCATCATGCGACGCTGTACAGAGCAATTAAGAGCGATGTGGTAGGGGTTGAGGGGCTTCGCTGACCGAAGACATCTGTTCAAAGGCATGGGTGACAGGCTTTTGCACCTTGGCTTTGATCCGAAAATCACCGGCGCTCATAAAACTCAAAATCAATCGGATGACTAAAGAGCATCAAGCACAGGATGCTCAAATAGAAAGGGACTCAAAAAGTCCCTCGAAGCGGCCTAAAAACAGCAGTTTAAAAGCCGCCCATCTTAACTCAACTCTCCAATCATCTCGACTGGGGTCAACTCAGGCCTGTCTGGGAGCTGGAATGCTGCTGACTAAAACATTGCCTTACTGCTTCGTTCTGACCTTGAAAGGATTTTTTCAGAAAATTTTATGTTGTATAGTATTCAAAATTTGTTTTGATCGTGACAAATATGTGGCTTGTACTCATCTTATCCATGCCGACCGAGAATGCGACTGCGCGAACACGGGCTTGGCGCAGTCTTAAAGCCTTGGGCGCTGCGGCCATCCGCGATGGCGCTTATTTGTTGCCTGACCGTGAGCATTTACATGCACCGCTTTTGGAGATTGCCCACGATGTGGAGCAACATCAAGGCAGTGCGCACCTGTTGCGTGCTGAGGCGATCACCGCAGATCAATATGCGTTGTTGTTTGTGCGAGATGCTGATTGGAACGCGCTAGAAGATGCGATGCACGCCTTAAGGCAGGCGTTTGTCATTCAACCTATTGAAGACAGCCTCAAACAATTGCGCAAGCTACGCAAATCGACGCACCAGTTGGCAGATATTGATTTTTTCCCTAATACCCATCAGCCACAGGTGATGGCGACACTGCAAGCACTAGAGCACCAGATTCATCAACGTCAATCACAGGGTGAACCTTCGACACAACACCATGAGATCCAGCATCTTGATGTGGCGGACTATCAGGGTCGGGTGTGGGCAACCCGTACCAGACCTTGGGTTGATCGGCTGGCGTCAGCGTGGTTGATCGAGCGTTGGATTGACAAAACGCCGACGTGGTTATGGCTTGATTCTATTGAAGACCTACCAGCTCACATACTGGGCTTTGATTTTGATGGTGCTGCGTTTTCACATGTGGAAAACCATGTCACGTTTGAGGTGCTGATGTTGAGCTTCAGGCTAAATTCACCGGTACTGCAACGGATTGCTAACATTGTGCATGCTTTAGATGTTGGGGGTGTTCAGCCGGTAGAAGCTGAAGGTTTAGAGCAGATCCTCAGACAATTGAACCAAAAATTTACTGACGATGATCAACTCATTCAGGCCAGTCATGCCGTTTTCGACAGCTTATATCTTTTGTTTCAATCAACGACAGGAGCCTCTTCATGAGTGAAGTCACGCAGCCAAATTACTCATTGTGGCAGTTGGTACTGTATTTTCTACGGTTAGGTACATTTGGATTTGGTGGGCCGGTTGCATTGGTCGGTTATATGTATCGTGATCTGGTTGAAGATAAACAATGGATTAGTGAGGAAGACTATAAAGAAGGGTTGGCGTTGTCCCAACTTGCCCCCGGACCACTTGCGGCACAGCTTGCCATTTATTTGGGGTATGTGAACTATCGAATCCTCGGTGCAACAGTGGTCGGTCTGGCCTTTGTGATTCCATCATTTTTTATGGTCTTAGGATTGGGTTGGGCCTACGTCCACTTTGGTGGATTGCCTTGGATGCAGTCGGTGTTTTATGGAGTGGGTGCTGCTGTCATTGGCATTATTGCGATTGGGGCGCATAAACTGAGTACCAAAAGTATTGGTAAAGATCGCTTGTTGTGGGGCATCTTTGCGCTATTGGCGGCAGTGACCATCATCACTGAGACTGAAACGGCTGCGTTGTTTATTGCCGCAGGCTTGTTGGTGTGGTGGATACGGCGAAAACCCTCAATGCCGAACGGAACAACCGTTGCTATTGCAGCACCGATTACCTTGCCACAGCTTGCACTAGGTGCAGCAACAGACAGTAGCACGCTCATCCAGATCGCTTTATTTTTTACCAAGGCAGGTGCATTCGTATTTGGTTCTGGGCTTGCCATCGTACCGTTCTTATACGGTGGCGTTGTGACGGAATATGGTTGGCTGAATGACCAACAGTTTGTCGATGCGGTTGCGATAGCGATGATCACCCCCGGTCCTGTGGTCATCACTACAGCCTTTATTGGTTACTTGGTTGCGGGATTTTGGGGCGCTTGCATTGCAGCGGTCGCGACGTTTTTGCCCTGTTACCTACTCACAATCTTGCCTGCACCGTATTTCAAGAAATATGGTAAGCATCCGGCGTTGCTAGCTTTTGTCGATGGCATCACTGCGGCCGCAATTGGCGCGATTGCAGGATCAGTGGTGGTGTTGGCAAAACGTTCGATTATTGATATTCCAACGGCATTGCTGGCGGTCGGTACAATTGCAATCTTGTTACGCTTTAAGAGTTTGAAAGAGCCTGTCGTTGTGCTTCTAGCTGCATTGATTGGTTTCATGGTTTATCCGTTCATGCAGGTGGCATAAAGCCATAACAGTGCTTGTGAGTCTGCCTAAAACTCGATAACATCGCGTCAAATTCGTTGCGAAGAGCAAGTTTTTTTGGGCATCTCCATGCAACAGCGGACTCGACGACCCTCATGGTTGTTGGGATTGGTCATTTTGGCATACACCTGTTTCGCAACAGGTGTTTTGTCGTGGCTGCCTGCGCTGTTGTATTCGAGTCAACATCATCATGACGTATTGGTACAGTATCAAGACCGTACAGTGACGTGGTCAATGTTCCATCATGATCAGCCCAGCAACCACCTTGAAACCCACGTTGTTCTGGCCGATGCAGTCAGTGATCAGCCCGATCATCAGTTTTCAACGCCAGATACGCAGGATACGGAGTTCACCAGTAAGCCGATGTTCATGGCACTGATCCCCGTGGTCATGGCGTTATTGATTCTGGCTGCTTTTTTAGAATTACTTCGACATCAACAATTTAAGTTATCTCCTCCTCGATTTTTTACAACATCCCTGCGGCTGTGGATTCATAACCTCAGACGTACCGCTGTGCTACGCCATTAATTCATCCTCCAATTGTTCAATGACATAGGCGCTTCTAGTTGACAGAGGCAGGTTATTGCTTGATTTGGAATGATGATGTCATCTCTAAAAATTTATCTGACAGGCTTGGTCTGGTGTCTGACCTCGTCTGCGCATGCCGAATGGTCACTGACTGAGGCACGTCAAGCGGCATTTGCCCGTGATGCACAGTTGCAGTGGTATCAACAACAGCAGGCGGTGATTGCCACCAAAACGGCATTTGCAGGACAGCCTGAAAATCCGACGCTATCCACTACGCTGGAAAACTTGGGCAACTCACGCTTAGAGCAGCTTGATGGCCCCAGTATGAGCGTGCAGTACAGCCAAACATGGACACGCCCATCCAAGTTGGAATTGCGTGAGCAGGTCGCTGGACTCGCCGAGCAACAACGCCAGTTGAGCTTGCGCCAGCGTCAAGCTGAGGTAAGTGCTGAGGTGCGGCTGTGTTTGGCAGAGTGGGCAGCAGCGGTCGATCAGCAGCAGCTATTGGCTGAAGATGTGCAGGTTGCTCAACTACAAAGCAAATATACGCAAGAGCGGTTTCGAGCCGGTCGCACGGTCGAGTCAGAAGCAGCACGCATGGCTGCGCTCGAACAAGAGGCGCAGGGTTTGCTCAGTTTACAGCGCACGATTGTTGAACATCAAAAAGGCTCGTGTGCCTTGTTACTCGGTGATCTACCTGACACCCCCATTCGTTTGCCGATACAGCTCACGACCACTGCATTACCTAGTCGCTCGCTTGCTGAACAGATGGCTGAATTTGAACAGCAAATGCGACAGCAGCAAGCGCAGTTGGTGCAGGCTGAAAAACAGCGCGATGTGACATGGAGTGTGGGTCTTAAAACCTTTGCTGAAACGGGCGACGCCTCGTTGATGCTCGGTGCATCCGTGCCACTCAATCGAGTGAACCGTCATCAAGTGCTGCAAATTGAGGCCGATCAACAGGCACTGTATGCCCAACAGCAAATCCCCCGTCAGCAACGCATCAGCGCACATCAGTTACGTCAGGTGCAAGGTGAGTACCAACAACTGCACGCCATGCTGCTGATCCTTGATCAGCAAGTGATTCCCAGTAGCACACAAAGTTTGCAGATTGCGCAGCGTGCCTATCAGGCTGGAAAAATCGACTTGCTGGCATGGCTGGAGATTCGGCGCAGTTGGCGCGAAACCCAGCAACGTCGCATTCAAACATGGCTACAAATCAATCGCGTGATTGCCAGTCTCGAACGGCAATTTGACCCACTCGATGTGTATTAAGGATTTATGATGACTCAAACAACCCTAAAAAAAACCGCGCTGTCGGTGCTGGTCTTGTCTGTATTGGTCAGTGGTGGCGCATATGTGTGGCATGGCTCAAACCAACCCACATCTTCAGGTACTCACGGAGCAGAAACCGCCAGCACTGCGGTCGCCGAAGCACCGGATGAACGC
This sequence comes from Moraxellaceae bacterium, assembly GCA_049301135.1. Classification (GTDB taxonomy): domain Bacteria; phylum Pseudomonadota; class Gammaproteobacteria; order Pseudomonadales; family Moraxellaceae; genus JAYXXU01. The sequence continues at coordinate 6,114 of JBAQKP010000066.1, forward strand.
GGGCAACATGGTGGCAAGCTGTTTCGCAATGGCGACTTTACCTTAGAGCTAAAGATTTTTGAGGAAGGCGTTGAACCGCAGTTGCGCTTATACGCTTACCAAAATGACCAACTGATTCCCTCTCAGCAATGGCGTGCAACAGCCAAGGTGCAGCGACTCGATACCGCAGAAACCATTGGCTTTCAGCCTGAAGCAGATTATTTGTTGGGCGATCAGGTGATTTACGAACCGCATTCGTTTGTGGTGACGATCAACGTCAGCCATGCAGGTAAAACTTACCCGTTTACGTGGACACAGCTTGAAGGTCGTGTTCGCTTATCACAGGCGTCCGTGAAGAGCAGTGGCTTAGAAATCCTCAACGTCGAACCCAAGCCTTTGGCGGTACAGCAGCAGTATAGTGGGGCATTACAGTTGATCCCCAATCAACAAGCGTTGGTGACCGCCAGCAGTACCGGCACGATCAAACGGGTGTTTAAGACAGTCGGGCAAGCTGTCCGGCAAGGTGAAGTGGTTGCCTTACTGGAAAGCCGTGAACTGATTTCGCTGCGCTCACAGCGGCAGTCGCTGTTACAGCAGTTGCAATTGGCACAAACCAATCTGAAGCGTGAAGAGCGTTTGTGGAAAGAAAAAGTCGCCCCAGAGCAGGACTATTTGAATG
>JBAQKP010000067.1:0-2789 GCA_049301135.1 Moraxellaceae bacterium
GTGTGTAACATTTTAGTCATGCATCTACAGCATAACTAAACAAAGCACAGCGGACATCCATCTGTGCTTTGTAAATTTTATTTGGACTGCTCGTTTTTTAGCTGCGTGTCAGTTTTTCGAGCAAGTAACGCTGTGCCATATGCAACGCCTCGCCTTCGGCCGCCTGTACCCGCAGCCACTGACCATCGGCCTGTAGTTGCCACGCTTGCTGGTTGTCCTGCAAATAGGTCAACAATCCTTGCTGATAGATCCGCTTCCGCAGCACACCTGAATCAAATGGGAAGCAGGTTTCGACCCGATTGAACAGGTTACGATCCATCGCATCGGCACTTGCACCATAGATGCGCGGCTCACCCGCATTGGCAAAATAATACACCCGAGTATGCTCTAAGAAACGCCCAACAATCGAGCGCACCCGAATATTATCCGATAGCCCTGCTACTTGCGGCCGCAAACAGCAAATCGAGCGAATAATCAGATCAACCTGTACACCCGCTTGCGAGGCGCGATACAGCGCATCAATCAGTTGTTTTTCGGTCAGCGCATTCACTTTAAAAATAATATGCGCAGGCTTACCGGCTTGCGCATTTTTAATCTCATCTTCAATAAAACTCAGCAAGCCATCATGCAAGGTAAACGGCGCGTGCAGCAGCTTTTTCAGCTTGGCAGCCTTACCCATGCCAGTCAGCTCTTGGAAGATTTTATGCACATCTTCACACAGTTCAACATCGGCGGACATCAGGCCATAATCGGTGTACATTTTGGCGTTACCGGCGTGATAGTTGCCCGTACCGAGATGCACATAACGGTACAGCTTGTCGTGCTCGCGGCGCACAATCAGGATCATTTTGGCATGGGTCTTATAGCCAACGATGCCATACACCACCACTGCACCGGCTTCTTGCAGCACGTTGGCCACTGCAATATTCGATTCTTCATCAAAACGGGCGCGTAGCTCAATCACCGCGGTGACTTCTTTGCCATTGCGGGCGGCCTCAGCCAGCACTTGCACGATCTCAGAGTCAGGGCCACTGCGATAGAGGGTTTGTTTGATCGCCAAAACCTGTGGATCGTGCGCAGCCTCGCGCAACAGACTGATCACCGGCACAAACGATTCAAACGGATGGTGCAATAAAATGTCTTGTTTTTTGATCGCCGTAATAATGCTTTCGTCTTTCTTCAGCGCACTTGGAAACGATGGAATCAGTGGCTTATAACGCAGTTTTGGCCGATTAAAGTTGGACAATAAACGCGCCAAATTGACAGGGCCATTCACCTGATACAGCTGGTTACGATGCAAGCCAAACTGCTGCAACAAATATGCAATCAATTGCTCTGGACAGTTTTGGGTCACTTCCAAGCGCACCGCCCGACCAAAGCGGCGTGAGCTTAACTCGCCTTTGAGGGCTTTGGCGAGATCATCAACGTCTTCGTCTAGCTCTAAATCAGCATTGCGGGTAACACGGAACTGATGGCAGCCGGTCGCACTCATGCCAGGGAACAAATCGCTGACATGCTCATGAATAATCGCTGATAGCATGACATGATGGTCTTGCCCATCAGTTAAATGATCGGGCAGACGCACCACACGCGGCAATGAGCGCGGCGCGGGGACAATCGCCAGATTCATGTTACGACCAAACGCGTCTTTGCCTTCGAGTGACACAATAAAATTCAGGCTTTTATTGACCAAGCGTGGAAATGGATGCGCCGGATCAAGGCTGATTGGGGTCAGGACCGGCAGCACTTGCTCTTGAAAATACAGCTTTACCCACGCCGACTGCGCGTCAGTCAGCTCGCCCCGCTTGAGGAAACGGATATTTTCTTGTGCCAACGCCGGTAAAATATCATCATTTAAAATACGATATTGCCGCTCAATCAATGCATGAGTCAGCTCGCTAATCCGTGCCAAAATCTCCGAATGCGGCATCCCATCTGGCGAGGGACTTTCATCACTAAATAGTTTTTTTTGCAGGACACCCGCCACCCGAATCTCGAAAAACTCGTCCATGTTGCGCGAAAAAATCAATAAAAAATTCAGTCGCTCAATCAGCGGATGCAACGGATCCACTGCCTGCTCAAGCACCCGCTGATGAAAGTCTAATAACGACAATTCACGGTTAATATAGCGCTCGGCTGGGGTAAATTGTTGCGGTAGCGCGGCGTCAGTCGCCGATACAATATCAGTCATGGTAGGTCATCCTATTGTCACAATATTGTCATCAGTATGCGCTGATTATATGACGAATCCTTGACAGTCGGCGACCCGATTGGCGGTTTTAGCTTAGCGGCGTTCAGGGGCTGGAATGATTGCGCTATTCATATAACGCAGAATAATCCGCTGCCGATATTTGACCCGTCGATGCTGCGGATTGGCTTGATAGACCACCGGATTCGGCACCAGTGCCGCCAGTCGTGCCGCTTCTTGACGGGTTAAACGACGGGCAGATTTACCGTAATAATGCTGTGCCGCCGCCTCTGCTCCATAGATGCCTTTGCCAAACTCAATTGAGTTCAAGTAGACGGTCAGAATACGGTCTTTTGACCACAGACGCTCCATCATGCCGGTGATCACGGTTTCTTGCGCCTTACGGATATACGAGCGCTCATTCCATAAAAATAAATTTTTTGACAGTTGCTGACTGATGGTCGAACCACCCGCAACGACTGCGCCGCGCTTGGCATTTTTGGCACGGGCGGTGCGGATACCTTCCCAATCGAACCCATTGTGCTGCATAAATTTGGCATCTTCACCCGCTACCAAGGCGCGTTTCAGATGTGCACTGATC
>JBAQKP010000068.1:0-4900 GCA_049301135.1 Moraxellaceae bacterium
TTGCATAACCGATACCACCACGCCCTGTAACAGTGACGGTATTAGCAGGAAAAATATTCTTACTTGTATATCCGTAAACAAAATTTTCATCTACAGAGTTTGTATAAATTGGGTATGGGTGAAGCTCATCTTTCGTTTCAGAGAAAAACTCAGGCTTTAAGTCGCCCCCAGCTTTAATCTCAAAAATTCTTGAAATTTTTAGTACAAACCAATGCTTTGGCACATCCCCCAGCCACTCTACGCCGCTGTCTTTATATTCCGCATATGCTGGCAAACTCATCCCTGCTGCTCCTGTACATTTAACGCATAAAACTCATGCAGCTTGGCCTGCAACAACCGCTTATCTGGCAACTGCGTCTGATACTCCGCCACCAACGCAGGCGACAAACTACGGCTTAACGCATACTCCACCACCTCATCATCCTTACTCGCACACAACAACACCCCAATCGACGGCTGCTCATGCGCCTTGCGGACATCCCGATCCAACGCCTCCAAATAAAAACTCAACTTACCCAAATACTCCGGCTCAAACCGACCCACCTTCAGCTCCACCGCCACCAAACAATTCAAGCCACGATGAAAAAACAACAAATCCAACGCAAAATCACGCCCGCCAACCTGTAAAGGAAACTCAGACCCGACAAAACAAAAATCACGCCCCAACTCAATCAAAAAATCGCGTAACTGCCGTAACAAACCTTGATGTAAATCCGCCTCGGCATGACCCTGCGGCAATGCCAAAAACTCCAATACATACGCATCCTTAAACACACTCAGCGCATCAGGAAACCGCTGCTGCAATACCGCCGAGCCTTGTACCGGCTGCAACACCGTGCGCTCAAACAACGCCGCCTTTAACTGCCGCTCTAACTCACGCTTGCCCCACTGCTCAGCAATCGCCAACCGCATATAAAACTCGCGTTCTTCGGTGCGTTTGCACTGACTTAAAATGATCAGATGATGCGTCCACGACAATTGTCGCACCAGTGGCGCGACTTTTTCATCTGCCTGATACGCCTCATAAAACTGCCGCATCCGAAACAAATTAGCACGGGTAAAACCGCGTAAGCTCGGCTGCGTCTGTGCCAGATAATCCGCCAACTGGCGCACCACCCCGTCACCCCATTCCGCCGCTGCAATCTTGGCACTCAGCAACTGCCCGACTTGCCAATACAACTCAATCAACGCCGTATTGACCGCCTGATACGCCTGCCGCTGCGCCGACTCGATCAGCGTCAACACCTCGACAAATGACGGCTCAGGTGTGGTGATCCCCTGCCCACTCATACCGACAACCCCTCGATCATCTGCTTAATGCGGTCGGTACACTGCTTCAAGTCCGCATCAATCTCAGCCAACGCACGCGGCGGGGTAAACACATAAAAATGCCGATTAAACGGAATCTCATAGCCGACAATCCCAACACTGCCATCTTGTGCATCGCACTTGCTACGATCAATCCACGCATTCGGCACATGCGGCAACACCTCACGCGCAAAATAATCCTCAATCGACTGATCGAGCGGGACATTCTCATAATCGCGTAAATCGCTATCGGCTTCCGGCTTACCCTTGGCATCACGGCAAATATCCGCCGTGTCATCGCGCTCACTGAGTGCTGCCAAAATCGCCTTTTTGATCGGTGCAGGCTGCTTGCCCAGTGGCGCAAGGGCTTTGTCGAGGGCTTTGCTAAACGCCTCACGATTGCGGTACAGCGTATCGCCCAAACTGGCACAAGCGGCCATCAGCGTGGCGCGTTCGGCAGCAGTGAGTTTTTCCAGAGGCTTTTGTTCTTCAAGCTTGGCCAGCCGTTCAGCACTGGCACTAAAATTAAGCTGTAGCGGGCGCTCAACCGTGATGCGGCGATAACCAAACGTAGTATTAACAAACACTTTGCTGTTATCGGCTTCGGTCATGCTGCCATACAAGCGCACCAGATCATCAATATGCTCATCGGTCAGATACTTGCGCTTACTGCCCAATGATTTACGCATCTTGGCAAAATGGTTGCTGCCGTCGATCAGTTGTACTTTGCCTTGACGCTGCGTGGGCTTGTTATTGGATAAAATCCAAATATAGGTACTGATCCCCGTGTTAAAGAACATATCGGTCGGCAACGCCACAATCGCCTCGACCCAATCACGCTCCAACACATAACGCCGAATCTCCGACTCGCCCGATCCTGCCGAACCGGTAAATAGCGGACTGCCATTCAGTACAATCGCAATCCGTGAGCCGCCTTGCTCTGGCTGACGCATCTTGCTGACCAAGTGCAGCAAAAACAACAATGACCCATCGGACACACGCGGCAAACCCGCGCCAAATCGACCGGCAAAGCCTCGGCTGTATTCCTGATCAATGACTTTTTGCACGCCTTTCCAATCAACCCCAAACGGTGGATTAGACAGCATGTAAGTAAATTTCTGATCGCTGTGCTGGTCATTCGACAGCGTGTTGCCCAGCTTGATATTGCTGACGTTTTGGCCTTTGATCAGCATATCTGCCTTACAGATCGCGTAAGACTCAGGGTTTAGCTCTTGCCCTAATAGGCTAACCGATACGCCAGTGCTGACACTTTGGATGTATTCCTCAGATTCCGACAAAAAGCCGCCAGTACCTGCGGTCGGGTCATAGATGGTCACAATACTGTTCGGGGTCAACACATGCTCTTGACCGGTCATCAGCAGTGACGTGGCCAGATGCACCGCATCGCGTGGGGTAAAATGTTCCCCTGCATCGTCATTGGCACTTTCCGCAAAACGGCGGATCAACTCTTCAAAAATCAGCCCCATGCCAAAGTTGTTGACCTCACTTGGGGACAAATCAATTTTTTTGCCAAACTGCGTGCAGACCTGATACAGCAAGTCAGCTTGATGCAGTTGGTGAATAAATTCCTCAAACTTAAAATACTCAAAAATCTCCCGTGCATCAGGACTAAACGCCTGTACATAGGTGATCAGGTCATCGGCGGTTTGGGTATCGGATAGATTGGCCAGCCGGATTTTGGTGGTATTAAAAAACGACTGTCCCGACAAGCGTAACAACAACTGATCGCGCACCGCTTCGGGCTTATCCGCATGCTGTTTGGCGGCGGCTTCCACTGCATCTCGACTGCTTTCCAGCACACACTCCAGACGGCGTAACAAGGTAAACGGCAAAATAATCCGGCCATACAGTGACGGTCTAAAGTTACCGCGCAGCAAGTCGGCGACCGACCAAATAAACGAGGCGGTTTGTGAGTAATTTTCAGTATTCATGCGGATAAGGTTCCTTAATCTCCAGTGCGACACGACCTCAACGCAGGTCAGATCGACCCAGCGGCGCGTGGCGTAATGTCTGCTCCAATTTGTCAGGTAGAGTAAAGCAAATATGGCGGCGTTGTCGTGGCTTATTCGGTGGCATGGCAGGAGTATGCTGTGTTTTTAGACAACTCATGGCGGTGCTTCACTGTATTCATGCGCCATGCTTGGTGTGAACATTGTGAACTTGGTGAACTTCAATTCACTACTTTTGAGGGTCAGCACATATATGCTGTGGTACGACTGGCATTTTTTACACCTGTTACACCGCACCAAAATTATGGTGTAACAGGTAAACATGAACAGATTCAGTCACGTTACACCTGTTACACGCATTACACCGTAGAAATAGGCAGGTTGGCAGCTTTATGCACTCGCGGCTTTGCTAAACGGAATCAGATTGCTATCGGTACGCAATCCCTCCAAATAATCCGCCCAAGCCTGCATCATCACTTTGCGCTGCTCTAAAAACTTAGTCCGGTTGTACGCAGTCCCCAATGAATCCGGCACACGGTGCGCCAACTGGTGTTCGATCACGTCCGGCGGAAAACCTAGCCGCTCATGCAGGATGGTTCGTGCCATCGCTCTAAAGCCATGCCCTGTTATCTCTGACTTAGTGTCATACCCCATGATCTGTAAGGCAGTATTTATTGCACGATCTGACATAGGCCGCTGACGATTCCTTGCGCCATAAAAAACATACTCATAATCACCGGTCAATTGGTGCAACTCTCGCAAGATCGCTACCGCCTGTGTGGGCAAGGTAACGATGTGGTCTTGTCCGGTCTTACTCACAGCAAACCGCCATTCAGCCGCGTCTAGGTCTATTTCGCTCCATTTGGCTTGCCGTAGCTCACCGATCCGAACAAAGAACATCGGTGCAAGTTTTAACGCGGATTGCACCACAAACGTCCCGTGATACAGATCAATCGACTTGAGTAACTTGGCTATCTTGGCGGGGTCGGTGATGGTCGGAAAATTGGTCTTTTTGTACTTGGTCAATGCACCACGCAAGGCGGGGCTGGGGTCGTGGATATTGCGTCCAGTCGCCATGCCATACCGGAATATCTGTCCACAGTATTGCAGTACACGGTGGGCGGTTTCGACTGATCGTGATTCGACACGCTGCACCACTCGCAACAATTCAGGGGCGGTGATTTCGGCGATTTTTTGTTTGCCCAAATACGGGTACACGTCGTTTTCAAGCCGCATCAATACGCGCTTGGTGTTGCCCTCTACCCATTCATGTTGTTTTTTGGCAAACCACTCACGCCCCACATATTCAAACGTGTCTGCGCCGTCTGCTTCACGTTTGGCTTGTTGTTTGGCGTGGTTGGGATCTATGCCCTGTTCAATCTGTTGTCGGGCTTCATCACGTTTGCGCCGTGCCTCTGCCAGTGATACCAGTGGATATTTTCCGATGGTCAAGGTTCGTTGCTTACCATCGAGTCGATAGGCATACACCCACGACATCCGACCATTAGCAAAAACATGCAACTGTAAGCCGTGCTTGTCGCTGTGCTTATCGGGCGCGGTCTGTTCGGCGGGTGGCTTTTTGAGTCGCTTTATGGCTGCATCGGTCAGCATGTTGGTATGAC